>CAZIDC010000044.1:0-3441 GCA_964537885.1 uncultured Syntrophaceae bacterium
ATGGCTTTCCTTCCGGGCCCTTGGCAGGTTTTCATAAAATGTTCGATCAACTCATCTGGAGATGATCCTCATTTTTTAAAGGCCCGATTGGCTTGACGCTGCAGCATTTTTTATGATAAGAGCAGGGGGGGATTGGGGGGATTATGACTGATCCGGAAAAAGACGAGGAAATCATTGAATTGACTGAGGTGGTGGGGGAGAAAGATATCCCCGCTGAAGCCGTGGAAGGGGAATCACCTTTTCTGCCTCAACCCGAAAAGAGGGACCTGGGGCTCATTGAGGGAGAATCAGAGGAAGAACGCCCGGAAGGGGATAGGCAGTCTCCCCTTCAAGACTATGGAGAAGAGGTGAGTCCCTCGAGCGAAGGGATCAATCGGCAAGCCGAAGAATGGGCTGCTTCAGAAGGGGTCCAAATACTGGAGCGGGTAGCCGGGAAAATCCTCCCAGGAATTGCTTCGAAAATATTGGAAAAGGAGGTTGTCCGGCTCAGGGGAGAAGTGGAAGGTTTCCGGGCGGAAAAGGAGACGCTGCAAGCGGGAGTGGAAAAATGGTTGGGTTCCGAAGGAGTAAAAGTTCTCGAGCAGCAGACCCGGGAAATCCTGCCGGGGATTGCCGCGGAAGCTCTGGGAAGGGAAGTCGAAAAGCTCAAGGCCGCGCTGGAAGAACTTCGGGCCGAGAAAGAAGCTCTGAAAATGAAAGCTGACCAATGGTTGAGTTCAGAGGGAATGCGGATCCTTAAACAAGAGGCCGGGGCAATATTCCCCCGGATTGCCGAAGAGGTCTTGTCGGGGGAGATCGAAAAACTAAAAAAAGAGGAAGAAACCGAGGAAAAGGAGTGAAGAAAGAACAAACCATTACGAATTGGGAAAAGGTTTATAACCCCCACCAGGTTGAAGAGAAATGGTATAAATTCTGGGAAGAAGGGAATTATTTCCGGGCGGATGAATTCTCAACCCGCCCCCCTTTCTCCATCGTCATCCCCCCGCCCAATGTAACCGGGTCTTTACACATGGGCCACGCCCTGAATAATACCCTTCAGGATATCTTAGCCCGGTATAAGCGCATGGATGGATTTACCGTTCTCTGGCTGCCGGGCACGGACCATGCGGGGATCGCCACGCAGAATGTAGTGGAAAAGCAGCTGGCTGAGGAAGGGACCAACCGGCATAAATTAGGGCGGGCAGCTTTTATCGAACGGGTATGGAAGTGGAAACAAGCCTACGGCGGCCAGATTATCAACCAGTTGAAGAAATTAGGGAGTTCCTGCGATTGGAGCCGGGAGAGGTTTACGATGGACGAGGGCCTTTCCCAGGCGGTGAAGGAAGTCTTCGTGCGCCTATTCCGGGAAGGCTTGATTTACCGGGGAGATTACATCATCAACTGGTGCCCCCGTTGCCAAACAGCGCTTTCCGACCTGGAAGTGGAGCACGAGCAAGAACAGGGACACCTTTATTACATTAAATATCCCCTCGAAGAATCCAAGGAATATTTAGTGGTGGCCACTACGCGGCCGGAGACGATGCTCGGCGATACCGCCGTTGCCGTGCATCCTGAAGACAAGAGGTACATGAAATTCATCGGGCAGAAAGTCATTCTTCCGCTGATGAACCGCAGGATTCCCGTAATCGCCGACGGATACGTCAGCCAGGAATTTGGCACCGGGGCCCTGAAGGTTACTCCCGCGCACGACCCGAATGACTTTGAAATCGGCAGGAGGCACGGGCTCGAGGTTGTGCGGGTGATCGACGACGCCGGGAAAATGAATGGTCACGCGGGAAGGTACGCCGGCCAGCAGCGGTTCCAGTGCCGCAAGGAAGTACTCAAAGACCTCAAAGAGGCCAGCCTGCTGAAAAAGATGGAGCCCTTCCTGCACAACGTCGGCCACTGTTATCGCTGCAAGACCGTTATCGAGCCGACGGTCTCCAAACAGTGGTTCGTGCGGGCCGAACCTCTTGCCCGCCCGGCGATCGCGGCCGTCAAGAAAGGTTCGACCAGGATCGTCCCTTCGGTCTGGGAAAGCACCTATTTTGAATGGATGAATAATATCCGCGACTGGTGCATCTCCCGGCAGATCTGGTGGGGCCACCGGATCCCGGCCTGGTATTGCCAGGATTGCCGAGAGGTGATCGTTTCCCTTCAGGCCGTTTCCCAATGCTCGGCCTGCGGCAGCCTTAGGGTAGAGCAGGAACAGGATGTTTTGGACACCTGGTTCAGCTCGGCGCTCTGGCCGTTTTCCACGCTGGGCTGGCCGGAGAAGACGGAAGACCTAAGAGTGTTTTACCCGACGGCCGTGCTGGTTACGGGGTTCGATATCCTTTTCTTCTGGGTGGCCCGGATGATGATGATGGGGCTGAAGTTCATGGGGGATGTACCCTTCAGGGATGTTTACATCCACGCCTTAGTCCGGGACGCTGAAGGGCAGAAGATGAGCAAGTCCAGAGGAAACGTTGTTGACCCCTTAGTGGTCATTGAAAAATTCGGAACCGATTCTTTCCGCTTCACCCTGGCTGCTTTTGCCGCCCAGGGCCGGGATGTGCGCCTGTCCGAAGAGCGCCTTGCCGGGTACCGCAATTTTGCCAACAAGATCTGGAACGCCTCGCGCTTCACCCTGAGTCATCTGCAGGAGTACGCTCCCGACAAACCAATTCGCCAGGAAGCCAGAACTCTTGCCGACCGCTGGATCTTAAGCCGGGTCAACCGGGCTATTGCGGATGTGCGCCAGGGATTGGACGATTACAAATTCAATGAAGCCGCTTCGGCCATTTACCAGTTTCTCTGGCACGAATTCTGCGACTGGTACATCGAGCTGGTCAAACCGGTCCTTTTCCAAGAAAAAGACCCTGATCAAAAAGAGGCAGCCAAGAATACGCTGGCCCGGGTCGTAGACGTCTCGCTTCGGCTTCTCCACCCGTTCATGCCGTTTATCACCGAAGAAATCTGGCAGAGCCTTCCCGGGAATAAGGGATCCATCATGGTGGCCCAGTTTCCTAAGGAACAGGAAAGCGAATCCGACCTCGAAGCAGAAGGCGAGATGGAATTAGTCATGGGCGTGATCGGGGCCATCCGCAATTTGCGCAGCGAATTGAATGTTCCCCCCGCCAAGCAAGTGGAAGTCATCCTGCATAGCCAAAAAACGACATTATTAAGCTCCTTAGAGCGGAACCGGGTTTATTTGGAAAGCTTGGCCCGGGCCGAAAAGGTTTCTTCATCATCAAGCGGAGAAAAACCAAGAGCATCGGCTACTTCGGTCGTGGGGGACGTGGAGGTCTTTTTACCATTAAAGGGATTGATTAACTTAAATGATGAAACATCACGAATTCAAAAGGAAATATCAAAAGTTGAAGAAGATCTAGTCCGGACCAACCTGAAACTCTACAATGAAGATTTCTTGCATAAAGCCCGCCC
The DNA here is from genome assembly GCA_964537885.1 of uncultured Syntrophaceae bacterium. Lineage (GTDB taxonomy): Bacteria > Desulfobacterota > SM23-61 > SM23-61 > SM23-61 > CAZIDC01. Next base: position 3,406 of record CAZIDC010000044.1, read on the forward strand.
GGAAGCTATAGAAAAGGAGAAGCAAAAAGCCAAAGC
>CAZIDC010000044.1:3541-12510 GCA_964537885.1 uncultured Syntrophaceae bacterium
GAAGGATGATTCGGGAGACAAAATTGTCTGTCGATGATTTCATCTTTCCTCTTTTCGTTACCCACGGACGGGGAATCAGGAACGAAATCAGCTCCATGCCCGGGATCGCCCAGCTCTCGGTGGACCTGGCCGTAAAGGAAGCGGAAGAGGTTTATAAGCTTGGCATTCCGGCCGTTATCCTCTTCGGCATTCCCAAGAAAAAGGACCTGCGGGGGAAAGAGGCCTATGCCCGGTCGGGTATCATCCAGCAGGCCATCCGGGCCATCAAGAACAAGCTGCCGGAGATGGTGGTCATTACGGATGTTTGCCTCTGCGAATACACCAGCCATGGACACTGCGGGTTGGTGGTCAAGGGACAGGTGGATAATGACGCCACACTGAAACTCTTAGCGAAAATGTCCCTTTCCCATGCCGAGGCCGGAGCCGATATGGTGGCCCCTTCCGACATGATGGATGGGCGGGTAAAAATAATCCGGGAAGCTCTCGACCAAAACGGTTTTGAGGACATTCCGATCATGTCCTATGCGGCCAAGCATGCCTCGGGCTTTTATGGGCCATTCCGCGAGGCCGCTGAATCCACTCCCCAGTTTGGCGACCGCAAATCCTACCAGATGGACCCGGCCAACGCTCGAGAGGCCATCCGGGAAACGGCCCTTGACGTGCAGGAGGGAGCGGATATTATAATGGTCAAGCCGGCCCTCCCCTACCTTGACATCATCCGGGCGGTTCGCGAGGAATTCAACCTTCCCGTGGGAGCTTACAATGTTAGCGGCGAATATTCCATGATCAAGGCGGCTGCCCAGCGGGGATGGATCGAAGAAGAAAGAGTGATGATGGAGGTCTTGACCGGCATTAAGCGAGCCGGTGCTGACCTAATTCTAACTTACTTTGCCAAAGACGCTGCGCGGCTGTTAAAAAGCAAGTAATAAGAGTTCAGGGGACAGGAGTCAGAATTTAGAATAAAAAAGGAGGTGGTGATTGTTCTTCGGCGCGGGCGAAGGATTTATGGTCGGGGATCGCTATATTTAGAAAAAACTTTCAACTCGGAACCCGAAACTCGCAACCATAGGGAGGAAAAATCGATGAACGAGAGGAAAAAGATCAGTCGCCGGGGGTTTTTAAAAGCGGCAACCGTTGCCGGAATTGGCGGGATGACTTTAGGATTCAGGGGGGTGGTGGAGGCGCAGGAAAAAAAGGAAAAGGCCCCTGCGAAAGCAAAACCTAAGAAGAAAGTCTTGGGGGTGGATGTCATCAAGATCGGCGGCCAGGGAGTTACCTCCGGGGCCCATGCTGATTATGGCTGGCAGATGCTCGCCGGATCAACATTGGCCATCGAAGAGATCAATGCCAAGGGCGGGATCCTGGGCAGCAAGCTCGAGCTTAAGTTCATGGATGAAGAACTCAAGCCGGCAGTGGCGGTGAAAAATGCCAGATATCTGGCAACCGAATGGGGAGCCCATTTTCTCTTCGGCGTCGACTCCAGCGGGAGCGCAATGGCTGTGGGCCCCGTTCTTCCGGAGATCGACCGTATCTGCATGTTTAGCCATGCCGCCACCCACCGCTTGACTGAAGAGCTGGTTGCCGGCAAAGGCATTAAGCAAATCTTCCGTATTTCCGTGCCCGTTTATCAGGATAGCATCATGCCGGCGTTAATTTTTAAAGATTTTCCGAATATCAAAAGATGGGCGGGGATTCACAGCGATTATGAATATGGATACGTGGTCTGGGCGCTCTTTAAGGATTACTTGAAGAAATACCGCCCCGATGTGGAATTTGTTTCCATTGCCTGGGCGCCCTTCTGGACGATGGATTTTTCCTCCCACATTGCGGCGGTGATGGCCGCCAACCCCGAGGCCATTCAGGCTACCCCCTGGGCGGGAGAAGGCGTGATGCTGCTGAGGCAGGCGCTGATGCTCGGGGTCTTCGACAAGATCCAGGTTTGGTTTCAATGCATGGGCGGCTCCGTGGATATACTGGAGGGAATCTCCAACGAGGTAGGGGCGGGCAAATTTAAGGATAAACTATGGGCGACGGCCCGGTACATCCACAACTACCCCGATTCTCCTGAAAACAAAAACTTTGTGGCCAAATTCCGCAAGCGGTGGGCCCGCCTTCCCAATTATTCGGGGGAAACTTCTTACTCCACTATCTATGCCTTCAAGGCCGCAGTGGAGAAAACCAGGAGTCTGAAAACCGCGGAGCTCATCAAAGCCTTCGAAAGCATGGAAATAATGACCCCGGGCGGTAAGAGGTTTTTCCGGCCGGAGGACCATCAGGCGGTTTATACCGTACCCGCCGGCAAAGTGCTTAAGGACCCGAATTACCCAATTCCTATAGTGGGCGGAGATTTAAAGGTGGTTCCGGCGAAAGAATACTACCGCAACCCACCTTTCGAGCCCATCAAGATCGGCAAGTAAATTCTAAGGGGAGCCGGGGCGGCCGGCTCCCCCTCATTTTAACGATGGAGGAGGATTATGGAAATCTTGGCCTTCCAGGGGCTGGTAGGCTTGAGCGTGGCCATGTATCTATGGCTCCTGGCCGCAGGATTAACCATCGTCTTCGGCGTTCTCGGGGTTCTCAATTTTGCCCACGGCAGCCTCTTCATGCTGGGGGCTTACTTTGCCTTTACCTTTTATGGCCTCTGGGGGATTAATTTCTGGCTGGCCATTGTCCTGAGTCTCCTGACGGTAGGGGTTGTCGGCTATCTCATGGAGCGCCTTTTCCTGCGGCACATCTATAATTTAGACCATGCCTTCCAGCTCCTGTTGACCTTTGGTTTTATCCTTATCTTTGACGATGCGGTGAAAATGGTCTGGGGAGGGGTGGCCAAAATCCCAACCATGCCGAGTTTTTTTGAAGGGACGATTTCGGCCTTCGGCAGACCCTTTCCCGTATACAATCTTTTCATCATCGGGGCCGGGCTCCTGGTCGCTTTGATTCTCTGGCTGCTTTTCGAGAAAACCTGGTGGGGCCGGATGGTCAGAGCGTCGGCCTCGGACCGGGAGATGGCCAGCGCCATCGGGGTCAACATTCCAAGGCTCTTCACCGGGGTCTTCGTTTTCGGGGCCATGTTAGCGGCCCTCGGCGGGGCGCTGGGAACGCCGGTGCGGGTCGTAGCACCCGGCATCGGAGCGGCCATGATCATCCAGGCTTTCATCATCACGGTGATCGGCGGGCTGGGCAATCTCAAGGGCGCTTTCGTGGGCGCCGTCATCGTAGGGGTCGTCAGCGCCTACGGCATCCTTCTTTTCCCGGTTTTTGAACTCTTTCTGATCTTTTTAATCATGGCCGTGGTTCTGATGGTTAAACCTCAGGGACTTTTTGGGAGATAAAGCATGAAAAAGACTTTGCCGCTGCTTGGCCTGGTGGTTCTTCTGATCTTCCTTCCCCAATTCGCGGGTAAATACTCCCTTTACTTAGCCATTCACGTCATGCTTCTATCCCTTTTCTCTCTCGGGTTTAACCTGCTTTTCGGCTATACCGGGCTCCTCTCCTTTGGCCAGGCCGGCTTTTACGCGGTCGGCGCCTACGCCTGCGCCAAGATTCTTCTGGCGGTTCCTTCGCTCTTAGCGGGGATTCTCGGGGGGGTGGTGATCGCCGGGATCAGCGCCTTTGTGCTGGGGATCCTCTGCATCCGCCATACGCGCATCTATTTTTCCATGCTTACCCTTAGTTTTGGCATGATGATCTTTTCCCTGGCCTGGAAATGGCGGGATATGACCGGGGGGGATGACGGCTTAGTGGGCATTCCCCGGGCCCCCCTGGAAATCCCCGGTCTTCTCCGGCTGAACATGACCCCGATGGAAAATTATTATTACGTGGTTTTGACCTTTACGGTTCTGGCGATTTATTTATTCTACCGGATTGTGCATTCACCGATGGGCTTGACCTTCCAGGGCATCCGGGATAGCGAGACCCGAACGGGCTGCGTGGGTATCTCGGTGAGGAATTACCGGCTGATTTCCTTCACCATCGCCGGAATGTACGCCGGATTGGCCGGGGCCCTGCTCCCGCCCCTGGAAAGCACAGTAACTCCCCCTGTAGCCCACTGGAGCCATTCCGCCGAGCCCGTGCTGGCCACGCTTTTAGGCGGTATTTATAATTTTGCCGGACCGATCGTCGGGTCGGCCCTATTTTACATCCTGAAGGACATTATCGTCCGCTTCACGGAATACTGGCTGATCTGCCTGGGAATTATCGTTTTAGTGCTGGTCATGGGATTCCGGGGAGGAGTTGTCAGCATGTTTTATGGGAAGGGGGGCCGGGGATGAAAACGATCGTCCGGACCGAAGACCTGGGGAAATATTTCGGGGAGATGGCGGCGGTCCACGCCGTAAATTTAAATTTACAGGAGGGACTTTTCACTTCGATCATCGGTCCCAATGGCGCGGGCAAGACTACCCTCATCAACCTTCTTTCCGGCTACCTGCTTCCGGATACGGGCAAGATTTTTTTCCGGGAGAGCGAAGTCACCCGCTTAGAGCCCCATAAAAGGGTAAAGATCGGCATCAGCCGGTCTTTCCAGGTCATGAATATCTTTCCCCGGATGACGGTCTTCCAGAATATTCTTCTCCCGGTTTTATCCCGTTTAAACCGGAACTCCCGCCCTTTTTCCTCGCTTACGAGCCAGAAGGAAGCGGTTGCTGAAGCGGAAAAGATCCTGAACGAAGTTTGGCTCTGGGAAAAAAAAGATCGTCCGGCCGGCCAGATGTCCCATGGCGATCAAAGGCTGTTAGAGTTGGGAATCGCCGTAGCCTCGAACCCCCAACTCTGTTTGCTCGACGAGCCTTCTTCGGGGATGAACCCCATCGAACGAATCAAGGTTTTGGAGCTGGTGAAAAAGTTAGCGGCGGAAAGAAAAACCACTTTTGCCATCGTGGAGCACGACATGGACGTCGTCTTTGCTCTATCCGATTGGATCGTGGTGATGAACCGCGGGGAGATCCTGGCCGAGGGGAGGCCGGATGATATCAAGAACAATCAGGAGGTCAGGGACATCTACTTGGGGGAAGAAATATGACGGCCATCTTAGAAGTCCGGGAAATCATTACCTGCTATGGACAAAGCCAGGTTCTCCATGGAGTTTCCCTGTTCGTTGGGCAAGGGGAGGTTGTCTCCCTTTTAGGGAGGAACGGGGTGGGGAAAACCACAACCTTCAGGTCCATCATGGGTTTGACGCCGCCCCGCTCGGGAAACATTTTGCTGCAAGGGACCGAGCTTGTGGGGAAGAAACCCTTCGAAATTGCCCGGCTGGGGATCGGCTATGTTCCCGATGACCGGAGAATCTTTCCCGATTTGACTGCCGAAGAAAACCTGGAAATGGCCAGACGCCTCGCCAAAGGAAGGGAGGGAACATGGACCTTTGAGCGGGTCTATAAGCTCTTTCCCGTTCTGGAAAAGCTGAAGAATAGTCGGGGCAATTGCCTGAGCGGGGGGGAGCAGAAGATGCTGGCCATCGGCCGGGCGTTGATGAAGAACCCGGATTTGATTCTACTCGACGAGCCGATCGAAGGCCTGGCTCCGCTGGTGGTGAGGAACTTAGTGGAAGTGATCCGGGAGATTCAAAGGTCAAACGTGACGATCCTTCTTGCCGATCAAAACCTGAAATTTTGCCGCAAGGTCGCCGGCCGAGGGTACATCATCGAAAAAGGACTCATCCAGTTTCAGGGAGATACGGAAAGCATCTGGCAGAATGAGGAGATCGTCAGGAAATACTTGGCGGTGTGAGGGAGAAAAAAGGCTTTTTCATCCAAGAGAAACTAAAGGGGGAGTGGATGGGCAGGGGAAAATATTTTCATCCCGAGATCGAAAGGATCAGTCGCCAGGACCTCCGGGAGACGCAGAACGAGCGGTTGCGCTGGCAGATTCGCCGCTGTCTGGCCAAGTCGGAATTTTACCAGGAGAAGTTCAAAAAGGCCGGGCTCAAGGCCGCCCACATCAAGACCGTGGATGACCTGGTGCATGTGCCGGTGGTTACTAAGCAGGAGCTCAGGGATGAGCAGGTGAAGCATCCGCCGTTCGGGCGTTATACGGTGGCGCCGGCCAGAGACTGGAGAGAACTCCACCCCTCTACCGGGACAACCGGAGCCCCGGTGAATACGATCTGGTCCGCAAAGGATGTGGAAAATATCACGGAGGTCACGGCCCGGACCATGTGGAGCTTTGGGGTCCGCCCCGGAGATATCATCCAGAACGGCTTCAGCTACGGCCTCTGGGTGGCCGGTATGTCTACCCATTACGCGGCCAAAAGGCTGGGTTGTTTTGTGATTCCGATCGGGGCCAGTATGACCGGCCGGCAGATCGATTACCTGCTCAACCCTGGGTCCACGGTCCTCCTGTGCACGCCATCCTTCGCCCTCCATATAGCTGAAAACCTGAGGGAAAGGGGGGTATCTCCGGAACAAATAAAGCTTAGGCTGGGAACTTTTGGCGGGGAAGGGGGAACGGAGACAGCGGCCACGAGAAGAAAGATTGAAGAAGGGCTGAATATCGACGCCTACGATTATTACGGTCTGGCCGAGATCGGGCCCACCTTTGCTTCGGAGTGCACGGCCAAAACAGGCCTGCACTGGGCCGAGGATCATTTCGTGGTTGAGATCATCAACCCGGAAACGATGGAGCGCTGTCCGGAGGGGGAGATGGGGGTATTGGTCATTACGCACCTGAGCCGGGAGGCGACTCCCATGATCCGCTACTGGACCAACGATTATGCCCGCTACGATTCCACCCGGTGCCCTTGCGGCCGCACCCATGCCCGATCCGTTGGCGGAATCCTCGGCCGGGCCGACGATATGATCATCTACCGCGGGGCCAAGTTCTACCCGGTACAGGTGGAAAAGGTCGTGCGGAGTTATAGGGAATTGGGCGATGAGTTTGTCATCGAATTGACCCGGGATGAAAAGGCCTGCACGGATGTATGCACGGTAGTGTGCGAGTGTCTGGCCGATCAGGCCGACAAACAGGCCGTAGAGCGCCGCCTGCAGAAGGACCTGAAGGAGGAACTTATGGTTACCCCCGCCATCCGGATCGAAAATTTCGGCACCCTGGAGAGGACAACCTTCAAAGCCAAGAGGATCGTGGATAAAAGAAAATAGGCAATATGAGTTCCAATTGGGTCGAAGATCTTCGGGAAGCCCGAAAAGGAAAGCTGATTGGGGGAGAGATTCTTTTCTTTCATCAGGTCGATTCCACCAACCATCTGGCCCGCGAAGAGGCCCGGCGAGGGGCAGGGGAGGGGAGGGTCGTCCTAACTGAATTTCAGTCGCGGGGCAAGGGTCGCCTGGGACGTACCTGGGAGTCTCCGCCGGGAGTAAATCTATACGCCTCGATTATTCTCCGGCCATCCATCCCGCCGCCTATGGCCCCGAAAATCACTCTTCTTGCGGGAGTGGCCGCAGCCAATGCCCTGACGAGAGTTTCGGGGCTGGACGCGCGCATCAAATGGCCCAATGACATTTTTATCTGCGGGAAAAAAGTGGCTGGTATCCTTGCGGAGTTGGAAGGCGAGGGGCAACGGACTCAATTCGTTATTCTCGGGGTAGGAGTGAACATAAACTGGGAGAAGGAAGAGGTTCCGGCCAGTTTGCGGGAGATGGCCACCTCGCTTAGGGCAGAAGCGGGAAAAGAATTCTCCCGGGCCCTGGTTGCCGCCGAGCTTTTCGAGGAGCTGGAAAGGGAATATGGACTCTTCCTGAAAGAAGGATTTTCATCCCGGCTGCAAAAGGAATGGAACCGGCTTTCCTGGGTCAATGAGAAACGGGCGACGGTTAAGGTGATGGATAAAGTTTTCGAAGGCCGGGTCTTGGGTCTTGACCCCGAAGGCGCTCTCCTTTTCATTGACCGGGAGGGAAACACCCGGCGTTTCATCGCCGGGGATGTCAGTCTAAGCCTGTGAGGAAGCGTTTATGCTTTTAGTCATCGATGTCGGCAACACGAATATCGTCCTGGGAATCTATGAAGGAGCACGCCTGGTTGATAACTGGCGCATCTGGACCGAACGGGATCGCACCAGCGATGAGTACGGAATTTTGGTACGAAACCTCTTTTCTTCCCGCTCGATCTCCCTAAAAGAGATTGGAGCCATTGCCATCTCTTGCGTGGTGCCTCCCATGCTGAACATGCTTATAGAGCTTGCCGAGAGGCATTTTCAGAGAAAACCCCTGATCGTTGAATTTGGGGTGGACACCGGGATGCCGGTCCTTACGGACAATCCGATGGAAGTGGGAGCAGACCGGATCGTCAATTCTGTGGCTGCGTACCACAAGCACAAACGGAGCCTGATCGTTGTGGATTTTGGCACGGCCACCACTTTTGACTACATTTCTGCCAAGGGCGAATATATGGGGGGAGCGATTGCCCCCGGCCTGGGGATCGCCAGCGAAGCCCTGTTCATGCGGGCTTCCAAGCTTCCCCGGGTGGAACTCATAAGGCCCAAGAGCGTCGTGGGCAAGAACACCGTGCACTCGATGCAGGCCGGGATTATTTTTGGCTATGTGGGATTAGTGGATGAAATTGTCCGGCGGATGAAAGCCGAGGTGTCCACGAATCCCAAGGTGATCGCAACCGGAGGATTGGCGCCGCTGATCGCCGCCGAATCGAAAAGCATCGAGGAAGTGGATGAATTTCTGACCCTGGAGGGATTGCGACTGATTTACGAGCGCAATAAAGTAAAGTGAAGTTTCCATAAAAGGATTAATGGATGTGAGGTGCGGGGCTTTAGACTCGTCGCCTCCGCCCTCTCGTTCTGCCCCTTTCTTTCCTCACAATCTCAACGAGTTCTTCCGTGGAAACAGTTGCCTGGATTGAGGGAACATCCAGAGGGGAGCGGCGGGTCTGCTCGGGGATTAACGCAAAGGTTCTTCCATCCTTGCGGCGGATGATTACCTTCCCCATCGATTCTGCTTTGTTTAAGACGCTAGAGAGCTTTTGCCTTGCTTCAGAATAGGTGTAGACTTGCATTTCAAACCTCC
>CAZIDC010000045.1:0-12428 GCA_964537885.1 uncultured Syntrophaceae bacterium
CTCGCTGAGGAGAAAGGTAGATTAAAATTCAAAGATCAAAATCCCAAACAGCAAATAAAGGAGGGAAAGTTATCACTGATTTTTGGTTTTTGATATTTGAATTGTTATTTTATTCTCTGCGCTCTCCGCGCCCTCTGCGGTAAAAAGTTAATCTCAGTTACCGGCCGATAATGGCCACGCTGCAAACATTGGTGGAAGGAATCCCGCCAAGATTATGGGTCAAACCCATCCGAGGATTTTTTACCCTTCTTTCTTCCGGCCACCTCTCCAAAAGCTGGCTGTACATTTCATAGAGCATCCGCAGGCCTGAGGCCCCGATGGGATGGCCGAAACACTTGAGGCCTCCATCCGGCTGGCAGGGAATTTTCCCTTTGAGGTCGAAGAAGCCATCCATAACGTCATCAATGGCTTTACCTCTCGGGGAAATTTGCAGGTCCTCATAAACGGTCAGCTCGGTGATGGAAAAGCAGTCATGCACCTCCATCATGCTGATTTCTTCCCGGGGGTTTTTTATCCCCGCCTCCTGGAAGGCCATCTTGCCCGCCCGGTAGGTCGTTTCCAGGTGCGCTCCGTCCCAGGTGTTGTACAGGGATTCTTCGCCCGAGGAGACGCAAATCGCTAAGGCTTTGACCAAAACGGGGTCTTGTTTCTTGAGCGACCGGGCTATTTCGGGCGTAGTTACGATGGCCGCCGCCGCTCCATCGCTCACCCCGCAACAGTCGAAAAGGCCAAGGGGGTAGGCGATCATGGGGGCATGGATGATTTGGTCCTCGGACACCGCCCGTCGAAGGTGGGCCTTAGGATTCATGGCCCCGTTGAAATGACTTTTTGCTGAGATATGGGCTAAGGCTCTTTTCCCGACCGCCGGATCGATTCCGTATTTGGCAAAGTAGCTCGTGGCCAATTGGGCAAAGAGTCCCGGAGCCGTGGCGTTGGGGCCAATCAAGGCCTGCATCTGGCCAAAAGCATCCCCGGCCGGCAGCCCGCCGTACCCTGTGTCCTTTAACTTTTCCACCCCCAGGGCTAAGCAAATGTCGTAAACTCCTGCCGCGACGGCATAGCAGGCCCCCCGAAACGCTTCGGTGCCGGTGGCACAGTAATTTTCGGTCCGGGTAACCGGAATGAAGGGTAATTTCAGAGTGGTGGACAAGGGTACCCCGCTCTTGCCCACGTTGACCTCGTCAATGTGCGTCCCAAACCAGGCCGCCTGAATTTCCTTCTTCTCCACTCCCGCGTCGGCCAGCGCCTCCTTAAAAGCCTCTACGATCAAATCTTCAGCCGAAGATTCCCACCGTTCTCCATATTTGGTGCAGCCCATGCCGAGTATTGCCACCTTGTCCCGGATTCCCGTTGCCATCTAAGCCACCTCCTTTTGGGGTACTGCCTTCCAGAAATACCCGTGAATATCTCTTTTTTCGTCGTAATATTTTCTGCGGAAGCTGAAAGAGACGGGGCCCCCAACCTTCAGATCATCGAGTCCACAATCCGTGAAATTGCACTGAAACCTTCCACCCCCTTCAAATTCCACGTAGCCGTACAATTCAGGTGGATCGTACGAAGCGGCCAGCATATCCCCTGTGTAGCTGAGAATCCGCCCCTTCTTGTCGGCAAAAAGATAGTCCTCCATCTCATCCATAGCCCCGCAGGCCGGGTTGGCACAGACCCTCTGGGGCGGATACTGCGGCGATCCGCATTTCCTGCATCGGGAACCGACGAGGCCCAAAACGGCCTTGCGCTTTCTCCAGAGGAGACTCCAGCGGGTTAGGAAATCCGCTTCTCCCCGAAGGCCGATGTCGACCGGGAGCATTCCCCGGAATACAGCATATTTTTGGTAACTGGTCAGGTCCGCCCGATTCCCCAGGTATCCCTGAACCCCGATCCTACTCTTCATCCTGGCGATTTCTTCGGTGACCTCAAGATAGAGAACGTCGCATCCGCTGCCGAAGCTCACCACTAAGAGTTTATCTCCCGGCTTTGCTTCCTCGAGGGCTTTGGCCAGCATCAACAGGGAATGGGCAGTGCCCGTTTCACCGACGGAAGAGTGCAGGGGATCCTGAATTTTCGCGGGATCCATTTTCAATGTCTTAGCCAGGCTTTTTCGCCCCGCTTCATACTGGCATTGAAATATGATTTTGGAAAAATCACTGATCTTCAGGTTGGCTTTATTCAGGAGGCCGTTAACCGCCTTGGGAACAAATTCTCCAAAACCAAGGTCCCGAATCCAGCGGTCTTCCCACTGGCGGTCGAAAAAGGTTTTCGAGCCCCGATAGTGATCGACGAAATCGTAAGTTAAAGAATAAGAATCTTTAAACTCAGCTATGACCCCCTGGTCCCCGATAAGAAAAGCCGCCCCTCCATCCCCGAAGATCATTTCTTGCGGACTGCCCATTTTCCCCAGCCGGCAGTCGGCCGTGCAGACCAGCACTTCTTTTACATTCTTCGACGCCACCCCTTCCAGGGCGGAAATCAGAGAGGACGTTCCTGCCTTCAAGGCTCCGGTAAAATCGGCGGAGCGGACATCGTCCCGCAGATTCAAGGCCCCCGCAATGATTCCTGCATTTTGCCTTTCGAGATAGGGCATGGTTGTGGAAGCGAAAAAAAGACCGTCAATTTTTGACCGGTCAAAACCGTTCAGGCAATCGATGCTTGCCGCCGTGGCCAGGGTGATGCTGTCTTCATCCGAATTGGCAACGGCCTTTTCCCCTTGCGCGAGCATGATCGTGGTCGGGTTAATCCAGCCCATGGCCTGAAAAATTGACATCCGCTTGAGTCTGTACCGGGGCACATAGGCTCCATAAGACACAATTCCTGCCATATTCACCTCCCCTAAGAATAAACCAAAGCGTTAAAGAAACTCGATTTGCCGGAAAGCGGGATATTTTTTTTCAAAAATCTCCCGGATGTCTCTTTGCACCTCTTCCTCTACAATTTTTTCAATTTCTGAAACCGGCTGGCCAGATTCGTCCTGCTTCTTCTTCCAGGAACGAATAAATCCAGGAATTTTGATAAAGGCGCATCCCCCTGTTCCGCAACAGGAAGATTCAACGCCGGCAACACCCAGAAAATAGAGTACCTCCCTCCCTTGGTAATTCAATTTTCCTTCCTTGATGAAATGGTAGCTCCCACCGAAAAATTCGCATGGCTGATTTAATTCCGGATGGCTATAATCATCCAGGGTAAATGGCTTGAAGTTCATGTTCTTTGATATGGCCCTGCTTTGGGGTTTAAGAAAGGTCTGTTTGCCTGGGGAGTGGTCCTCAGGCGCTTTCTGTCCTCCGGTAGATCATCACCTCAAAACCATTGATATCCACTTCGTACTGGACGTTTTCCAGATGAATATCATAAAACTTCCCACACTCCCGATCCTCCCCATCTTCCTTAAAGGCGTCCGATTGCAACAGATAATCCAGGACCCCCCGGATCTCTTTGAAGGTTAAATCATAATCGGTGATGATATTAAAGAATAGGTTCTGGTGGTGAAAAGGGTACACTTCCATAAAGCGCTATAATTTTTCCCTCCCCAATTTGGGGTTATCCTAACAAAAATCGATTTCTTCGACAAGGGTTTTTTCCAGTCCAAGGTCTCCCCCGGAATATTCTAAAAAGGTGGCGAATGATTCAAACCGGGCCAGAAGCCAGCCTCGCCAGTCCATGATTAGGGGTCAGAAATAAAGCCGTTCCTTTCTGGCTCCTGAATTCCGATGCTTAAAATCAGGGTGTCATCTGCGGTAGATCTCGGGATTGAGAATGTTGGGCGGAATCTCGCCCCGGAGCACGGCCAAGATATTATTGACGGCTACCGTTGACATCTTCTCTCTTGTGGCCAAAGTAGCGCTGCCGATGTGCGGAACGATAACGACGTTTTCCATGGAAATCAGTTCCGGAGCGAGGCGCGGTTCGTGCTCAAAAACATCGAGCCCGGCCCCGGCAATGATGCCGGACTGCAAGGCTTCCACCAGGGCCTTCTCCTCCACCACGGGGCCGCGGGAAGCATTGATAAGGAAGGCGGTCTTTTTCATCAGGCGCAGCTCATTGCGACCGATCAAATGGGTCGTTTCCGGGGTCAGAGGAACATGGAGGGTGACGAAATCCGAAGCTTGCAGCAGAGCCCTCAAAGGAAGGAACTGAAGCTGATGTTGCTGTTCCACGGCGGGAGGCAAGCGCAGGATATCGGTGTAGACAATTCCCATGTTAAACCCCTGCCCCCGCCTGGCAATGGCCGACCCAATTCTTCCCAGCCCAACGATTCCCAAAGTTTTCCCATGGACATCGCCGCCGAGCATTAATTCCGGAGTCCAGCCCACCCATTTCCCGGCCCGCACGAATCGGTCTGCCTCCACCACTCTCCGAGCCACTCCGAGAAGCAAAGCGAAGGCGAGGTCCGCAGTGGTATCGGTCAGCACATCCGGGGTATTGGTCGCCGCAATTTTTAGGCGGGCGGCGGCGGCCAAATCGATATTATTAAATCCAACTGCGTTATTGGCCACGATTTTCAAATCTTTTCCCGCCTCCAGGAGGTTGGCGGAAAGGGGATCTCCCCCCGCCGCCAATAACCCTACTTTGCCCGGGAGTTGGGCGATGATTTCATCGGGCGTCATGGGGCGGTTTTCCAGATGGATCGTCACTTGCGCCTGCTCTTGCAGAAGATTTAAAGGTCTTTCCTGAATTTTGCGGGTAACCAGCACGGGGGGTTTCATTTCCTTGATCTCCTCTCCTTCAATGAAAAAGTTTTAGGCTTCTTTCTTCATATCGATCCCATAACTCTTGATCTTCCGGTGTAAATTACTCCGTTCGATGCCGATGACCTCAGCCGTCTTGGAAATGTTCTCTTCGTTTTCCTGGAGCTTTTTTATGATAAAAAGCTTTTCAAATTCCCTTCGCGCATCCTTCAGCAAATGGTAATCCAGGAAATAGGATTCGGCCTGGGATTTGCTCTGCTGCCGCACCGGATCGGGAACATTTTTGGCTTCGATCACCGCTCCCGGGGTCATGATCACCATGCGTTCAACGACGTTCTTCAGCTCCCTGACGTTTCCCGGCCAGGCGTAAGAAACCAGGAAGTTCATGGCCTCGGGAGAGATTTTTTTGCCTTCCTTGTGGTTTTCCAGGCAAAACTCGGCGATAAAATGCTCGACCAGGATGGGGATGTCCCCCTTCCGTTCCCGGAGCGGTGGAACCACCAGAGGAATGACGTTCAGCCGGTAATAGAGGTCCTCGCGGAACCGGCCTTTTTGGATCTCGTCCTGAAGGCCCCGGTTGGTGGCCGCGACGACTCGCACGTCCACGAAGATCATCTCCGTTCCCCCCACCCGCTCAAATTTCTGCTCCTGGAGGATGCGTAAGATTTTGGCCTGAGTTTTCAGGCTCATATCGGCGATTTCATCCAGAAAAATCGTTCCCTCATTAGCCTGGTCAAACTTTCCCCGGCGTTTGGTCAGGGCCCCGGTGAAAGATCCTTTTTCATGGCCGAAAAGTTCGCTTTCGATCAGTTCCTCGGGAATAGCCGCGCAATTCACCTCCACGAAGGGTTTGTCGGCGCGCAGGCTCAGCCGATGGATTCCTCGAGCCACCAACTCTTTCCCTGTTCCATTCTCCCCGCTAATCAAAACCCATCCGTTGGTCGGGGCTACGATCTTCATTTGTTCTTTGAGTTGTTGAATCCCCGCTGAGGTTCCGACCATTTCATATTTCTTCTCGATTTCCTGCCGCAAGGCCCGGTTCTCTTGCTCAAGACGGGAAAAGACCAAAGCGTTATTAACGGCCAGGAGAACTTTTTCCAGAGATAGGGGCTTTTCGATAAAATCGTAAGCCCCCAGCTTCGTGGCCTTTACCGCCAACTCAATGTTGGCGTGCCCGGAAATCATAATTACGGGGAGGTTGGGAATCTGTTTTTTTATCCGCTCTAAAGTCTCCATCCCGTCCATGCCTGGCATCCAGATATCCAGGAGAATCAAGTCTGGCGGTTCAACCTCGATCTGCTTCAAGGCCTGGGCGCCGTCCTTGACTTCCATCACCTCATATCCTTCGTCTTTGAGGACTCCGTTCAAGGACTGGCGAATGCGTTCTTCGTCATCGACTACTAAGATTTGCTTGGCCATAGGATCATCGTTCCGTACTTTGAATGAATTGGGGCGCAGATTTCCACGGATATACACAGCGCGGCATAGCCGCAACCGAAAGAATAAGTTTTGCTTTGGGCCATGGGCAACCCCAGTAATCCCCCCTCCCCCCCTTTAGAAAAGGGGGGTTAGAGGGGATTTAAAAGCGACAGCTTATATAAGGATAAGCTCTTAATATCCTGAAAATCTGCGTTCATCTGTGTCCAATAAAGGCATTCTCTCCCCCGGTTTATTAGATTCCCATGCCGTCATTGTCTGATCGGCATCTCAATAATAAACCTCGTTCCCCGGGGGACGTTATCCTTTACCCGAATATAGCCGTCATGGTCGGAGATGATCGTATTGACGATAGCCAAACCAAGACCGGTTCCAGAGGCCTTGGTGGAAAAATACGGCTCGAAGAGCATCGGTTTGTCTTCGGGGGAAACGCCGCATCCATTATCCGCAACCTCGATTCGTACCAGGTTCATCAATGAATCGAGCCGGGTTTCCACGGTAATTTGCCCATCCTTAGGCTGTTCGGCAACCGCCTCCACGGCGGCGACGGCGTTTTCCAGCAGATTTCCCATGACCCGTTTGATCTGTTCTTTATCCAAGTTGAAGACCGGAATTTGATGATCGGGACTGAAATCAAAACGAATGGGTTTGTGCCCCTCTTCATAAAGGACCATGGCTTCGTGAATAATCTCGTTAAGATTGTTGGGTCCAAGGTTGGCCGCGGGCATCCGGGCAAAACTGGAAAATTCATTCACCAGGCTCTTCAGTTCTTCAACCTGGGTAATGATGGTTTTGGTGCATTCGTCAAAGATCGCTCCATCCTGGGCAAATTGGTTCAGGTAGCGTTTCCGCAGCCTCTGGGCTGAAAGTTGAATGGGGGTCAGGGGATTTTTGATTTCATGGGCAATCCGCCGGGCCACTTCTCTCCAGGCCGCTGCCCTCTGGGCTTTCTGCAGTTGGGTGAGGTCGTCCAAAACCACAACCATTCCCAAGTAGCGATTCTCTTCATCCCGCAAGATGGCCATTTTCACCAAGAGGGTCAGGGTTTCATTCCGGACGTTCAATTTGATCTGCCGGGTGATCGAATGATTCTCCGCCTGGTTGACGGCGCGGACCAATTCTTCAGCCAAAACCAGATGGTCGGGCTGAAGAACTGCGGAATAGACTTTGTCCAGGATCCCCTCGGCGCGGATACCCAGAATCTTCTCCGCCGACTTATTGATCGTCCGAATCCTTCCGTCGGTGGCAATGGAGATCACCCCGGCCCCTACATCCCGGAGAACGATCTCCATATACCGCCGTCTTTGGTCAAGCTCAATGTTGCTCTTGCTCAATTCAGCGTGAGCCTTTTCCACCTGGCTCTTACTCGTTTTAAGATCCTGGGTCATCTGGTTGAATGAATCCACCAGGGTTCCGATTTCATCCTCGGAGGTCTTGCTTATTTGAAAATCTAAGTTGCCTTTGGTTATTTTCTGCGTTGCTTCCGCAAGGTTTTGGATTGGCCCGGTGATTCCCTTGGCCAACAGAAGGCCGAACCAGGTAGCCGAAAAAATAATCAGAAGAGTGACCAGCGAAAGAGTAACCAGATAACTGAATTTGATGGGATTCTTGAGCATTCTCAATTGTTTATATTCTTCAAAGGCCGTGGAGATCTCCGTAACCCGGGAAACCAGGCTTTGGGGCACAAAATAATTCACGACCAGGGCACCGATTACTTCCCGCGGGTTCTGAGAAGAAAAAATCGGTACAAGCCCCCGGATCAGATCCCCCTGCCCCACCGATTGGATCTTCGTAACCTCCTTGCCCCGCAATGCCTCCTGGATGATCTTTGATTCCAGAGGAGGCCAATGCGACACAGGCATATTCGGACCATAAACGGCAACAGGCTTCCCCTGTTGTTGGGTGAGAATTTCAATCCCCCCGAGATTATATTCTGTCCGTTTAGCTTTTAGAAAATCGGCAAGGAGAACCGGGCTGCGCTTCTCCATCAGACGCTGCTGGGCCAAACTCTGGCTGATTTGCCGGGCGTAGTAAAGGGCGTTGTTTGAACTGTCCTGGTAATAAAGCTGGGCAACCACGAGCGATTCCTGTAGCGATCCCTCCACCTGGATGCTGAACCAATTCTCTATGCTGCTCGTGATAAAGTGGATGGCGATGAAAAAAAGCAGGATGGTGGGCACAAGGGAAAGGGTAATGAAAGCCAAGACCAATTTGGTCCTGAGTTTGGATCCCAAAACCTTCTTCTTGCGCTCAAAAACCAGTTTAACAACATTGCGGAGAATGAGAAAAACCAGCAGGAGCAGGAGAATGATGTTCAGACCGATCAGTGAAATGATCAGTATGTTATTGGTAATGGGAATCTGAATCCCCAGCTCGGGGAGATGTTTTTGAAAGTAAAAGAGTAGCCCGACAGTGGCCAGAAGAAAGAGAATGAGGATGATCTCCCGCCGCCGCCGCGTCTGTTCTTTGCTCTTTCCCTGTTCCTCTGCCCCTTCAGGATTCAACTTAGTTTTCCCCGCATGCGGTTTTTCTCGCAAGGTATTGTTATTTTAACCAAAGACAGGGGAAAAAACAACCATGATTCGGCTTGGGATGGCGTTGGGAGTCGGCCCCTTTCCTGAAAAGGAAGTTCTCTCTTAAAAATAGGTTACTTCCTTAATTAAAAAATGGCCTTCTCACCATTAGCTTAAAAAAAGTTGTGGGTGGGGGGTGTAATATGCAGTCTTTGTACCTCTTCTTCGCTTGAAAATTCAAGGAGTTCCCACCAATCTTTATGGGCAAGGAGTTTATGGATCAACTTATGATTTAAGGTGTGGCCGGATTTATAGCAGACGAAATGCCCTATCACCTGGGCTCCCAGAAGCCAAAGATCACCGATGGAATCAAGGATTTTATGCCGTACAAACTCGTCTGAAAATCGAAGCCCACTTTCATTGATCACCCGGGTATCGTCGATTACTACGGCGTTTTCCAAGGACCCTCCCCGGGCGAACCCCTTGGCTTTCAACATTTCGTACTCTTTGAGAAAACCAAAAGTGCGGGCGCGGCAGATTTCCCGCTCGAAGTTCCCGTTGGAGATCTGAATAAGATAATACTGGTTGGAGATTAAAGGGTGATTGAAATCAATGGTGTAGGATATTTTAAAATCGTTGCTGGGCAGAAGGGTGGCTTGTCGATCCCCATCGGTAACGGTTACCGGTCGTTTAATGATCACAAACTTTCTAACTTTATCCTGGATCTGAATCCCGGCCTTCTTTAAAAGGGTGTTGAATGGTTCGGAGCTCCCATCCATAATCGGCACCTCCGGTCCATCCAAATCCACCTCGGCATTATCAATTCCCAGGCCGGCAAAGGCCGCCATCAGATGTTCTACCGTAGAAACTCTGGCCTCCCCCCGGCCCAAAGTTGTCGCCAGCGTGGCATCGACTACGTTGTCGATGTGGGCTTTGATTCTAATTTTTTGGGGCAAATCCTCCCTTATAAAAACAATGCCGCTATCAGTGGGGGCAGGACGAATGGTCAAATTACAGGGAACCCCGGTATGTAAACCAATCCCGCTACAATGAACTGTATTCAAAACCGTCGTCTGGGTCAGCATTCTTTCAGCTCCTTATCCGCTTTACCTACTTTAAATTAATATTTTTAGCAATTTTAATGCCATATGCTCAAAAAACTTAGATTTTTATTGATAAATCAGCGGGCAGTCTAAACCATCCTAATAGATAGGTTCTTTGAAACACTTTATATGCAAAGCCAGTAAAGCCTTTTATCCTCATCCAGCCTAATAAAAATATTGTGGCAAAGCTGACACAATCTACTAATGGCCTATTGTTTTTTTGCAACCTTCCCCCTTAGGAGCTTTTTAGGGGGGGTGTCTTCCCCGATTTTTTCCTAAAAGGTTATGATCTCCCCGGGGTATATTGCCGGACTTTTCAGGATGCCCGGATTTGATAACTTTTTCTTCATCGGAAAATGTTTTTTCCTCCACCCCGGCGGGTAGGACGTTTCCAGTCCTCCGGGGTTGTTTTAGGTTTTGTCCATGATTCAGCAGAGAATGGAGATAATAGGAAAGGCTTATGGCAACAATAATGATGACTACCTGCAATAAAATCCACCGGTGAGAAGTTTTTTTTCCTTGCGGCGGGATAATCCTTGGAGGAGCTTTTTCGAGTTCAGGGACTTCTTCAGGGGCAGGAAAGGAATTGGGAAATAGGGATAATTGCCGGAAAGAATCTTTGCGGCTCTCCAGCTCGGATTGAATCTTATAACGCCGCAAAACTTCAACGGAGTCCAGGCCGAGGTGGCGGGTATAGCCTTTTAAAAATCCCGGGATGAATTCCTTCTGGGAGAAAAAATGAAAATCGTCCCTCTCTAAAGCTTCCAGAAAAGGGCGGTTGAGGCGAGTGGACATGGATAATTCGTCCAACGAAACCTTGCGGGATTCTCGCTCCCGTTTTAAATACTGCCCCAAAGTTTCCTTGGAATTCCCTCCCATATCCCCGCTCCTAAACCGGTTGGTCCCCTAATCAAATTTTATAACATAGGCTCGCCGGGGAGACAACAAAATCTACTAACATCTTACTCTTGACAAAACCAACTTACCTTGGTAATTATTTTACTGCAAATATCAAAAGAAAGGGAATTTCTTATGGGGATCAACTCTATTATGGAGAATTTACTCGCAGAACTCAAAGAACGAAAGGCCAAGATCGAACTCGGCGGCGGGGCGGACAAAATTGAAAAACAACACCAGATAGGAAAACTCACCGCCAGGGAGAGAATCAGTCAATTACTGGACCCCCGGAGTTTTGTGGAAACCGACATGTTTGTCCACCAACGGTGTGACAATTTCGGGATGGACAAGGTAGAGGCCCCGGATGACGGCGTGGTAACGGGATACGGGAAGATCGATGGCCGCCTAACCTTTATCTTTTCCCAGGATTTTACCGTCCTCGGAGGATCATTGGGCGAAGCCCATGCTTCCAAGATCGTTAAGATCATGGATTTAGCCGTAAAAGTTGGAGCTCCTCTGATCGGCATCAATGATTCTGGCGGGGGGCGGATCCAGGAAGGCATAGATGCCCAGTACGGTTACAGCCGCATCTTTTATCGCAATTCTATCTATTCCGGAGTCATTCCCCAGCTCTCCGCCATCCTGGGGCCATGTGCCGGGGGCGCGGTCTACTCTCCGGCCATCACCGATTTTATCTTCATGACCGAGGGCATCAGCCGCATGTTTCTCACCGGACCGAACGTGATCAAGGAAATCACCGGGGAAGAGATCAGCGATGAAGAGCTGGGAGGCGCCAAAGTACACAGCAATATCAGCGGGGTGGCCCATTTTTTTTCCCGTTCGGAAGAGGAATGCTTCGGGCAGATCCGCAAGCTCTTAACCTTCTTGCCCAACAGCAATCAAGAAGCCCCCGCTGTCCGTTATAACGGCGACGCGCTGGATCGTCCGAATGACCGGTTATTGGAAATCGTACCAGCGGAAGGAAAGCGACCTTACAACGTGATCAAGGTTATCGAGGAGATCGTCGACGACCATGATTTCTTTGAGGTTCACCAGCACTGGGCCCGGAATATGGTCGTCGGGTTCGCTCGCCTCCAGGGCCACCCGATCGGGGTGATCGCCAATCAACCGATGGTGTTTGCCGGTACCATCGATATTAATGCCTCAGATAAGGCCGCCCGTTTCATCCGTTTCTGTGATTGCTTCAACATTCCATTGCTTACTCTCGTGGACACACCTGCTTTCTTACCCGGCAAAACCCAGGAATTCGGGGGAATCATTCGCCATGGGGCCAAAATCCTTTTTGCCTATTCGGAAGCAACGGTTCCCAAAGTCACTTTGGTCCTGCGCAAGGGGTACGGTGGCGGATATGTAGCCATGTGTCACCGCGAATTGGGAGCAGATGCAGTCTTTGCATGGCCAATGGCCGAGATCGCTATGATGGGTGCTGAAGGCGCGGCCAATATCATTTTTCGAAGGGAAATCGATAAGGCGGAGGACCCGGAGAAAAAAAGGATCGAGAAGATCAAGGAATACCGGGAGCAGTTCTCCAACCCCTACCTCTCCGGCCAGCGGGGGTACGTGGATTACATTATCAGCCCGGTCGAGACCCGGGCCATGATCATCCGAGCCTTCGCCATGCTCTGGAACAAGCAGGAGGAACGGCCGAAGAAAAAACACGGCTCCATTCCGCTGTAAAAACGGCAGAGCGCAAAGCGAAAAACCGGAGAAAATTAAAATCCCCCCAACCCCCCTTTTGTAAAGGGGGGCGGGGGGGGGTTTTTTATTTCTGATTTTTT
>CAZIDC010000046.1:0-12182 GCA_964537885.1 uncultured Syntrophaceae bacterium
AGGAAAAAAAGTTGACATTTTTTTCACCCTTGATTAATAATACATCGCGCTCATTTTTCTCGTTGAATTGCCATCCTAAGTAGGGGAGAATTTTTTTGGCAGGACCCCAGCAAAAATGGGAAGAGGCTCCTTTGCGCTTGCCAGTGGAAGAGGAGCTCATCGACCGGGTCTCCTGGTTAATCCGGCTGCGCTGGTTTGCGGCATTAGGGGTCGTGGCCACCACTTTGGTGGTGGGTACCATCCTCCGCCTGCCCATCCGCCAGATGGAATTGTTTTTAATCGGGGCCGTCATTGCCGCTTACAACGCCGCTTTTCACCGTCGCCAGAAGGCCCTCGCGCACAATCCCTCTGCCGGGATCAAACAGTTCAGCGATTTTGCCAGCCTGCAATTCTTCGTGGACTGGCTGGGGTTAATTTTCCTGATCCATTATTCCGGGGGGATTGAAAGCCCGGTCATTTTTTATTTCATTTTCCACGCCATTATCGCCAGTATTCTTATTCCACCCCGGGCTTGTTACTTCCACGCTACCGTGGGAGTTTTCCTGGTGGGAACCCTCACCCTTTTAGAATTCTACGGCCTGATCCCCCATGTGGCCATTCCTGGATTTCTTCTCCCCCATTACCAGCAGCCTTTCTATGTAGTGGGCATGTTGTTTTTTTTCGCCAGCGCCATTTACGTCTCCATCTATTTGGCCACTTCCATCACCCGCCGGTTATGGGCCCGGACGCGGGAATTAGCCAGGCTGAAACAGCGTTTGGAGAGCGCCTATAACAAGACCCAAACCCTTTATGACATTGCCAAAGCAGTCACCTCTACCCTCAATCTTACCGAAGTCCTCAATATCATCGTCCGCTTGGCCACGAAAGAAATGAACGCCAAAGCCTGTTTGATCCGCCTCCTCGATGAAGATCGGCGTCGCCTTAGGGTGGGCGCGGCCTACGGTTTGTCCGAAGAATATCTGGCCAAAGGACCGGTAGATATCGACAAGAGCGCAGTGGACCGGGAGGCCCTGCGCGGCAAACCGGTTTCCGTCCTCGACGTCTCCAAAGACCCCGGGCTCCAGTATCCGGGAGAAGCCATGAAGGAAGGAATCCGATCGGTACTCTGCGTTCCCTTGAATATCCGAGAAGATACCATTGGCATTCTTAAATTATACAAGGGGGAAATCCACCGCTTTACCGATGAGGAGGTGGAATTCCTTACTGCTCTGGCCAGCCAGGGGGTTGTGGCCATCGGCAATGCCCGCACCTATCAACGCTTGGAAGACCTGGAGCAGAAGAAGTCCGAATTTGTCTTCACGGTGGCCCATGAACTTAAGTCTCCGGTGGCGGCCATCCAATCGATCCTCCGGGTCCTCCTCGAAGGGTACGCGGGAGAAATTTTTCAAAAGCAAAAAGATTTAATCGGTCGGGCGGAACGGAGGCTGATCGCCCTCCAGAGTCTCATCCGCGACCTGCTTGCCCTGGGGGCCCTGAAAGGAGCCCTCCCGGAGGCTCAGAAGATGGACGTGAATTTGAACGGGATCGTCAACGGGGTGGTAGATACGATCCAGCCCGAGGTGGAAGAGAAGTCCATCGATTTGCGGGTCGAGGTCCCGGATCCCCCGCTGTCCATCAAGGCCAACGAAGACGACCTGGAACGCCTTCTGAGCAACCTGCTGGAGAATGCCGTAAAATACACTCCTCAGAACGGAAAGGTGAGTCTCCAGCTCACCATGAACGGCCGGGGGGTTCACATCACCGTCGCGGACACGGGAATCGGGATTTCGCCGGGATCCCTGGACCGGATATTCGAGGAATTCTTCCGGGCTAAAAACGCCAAGGATATGGGGCCAGAAGGGACTGGCCTGGGCCTGTCTTTGGTCAAACGCATCGTAGACCGTTATCACGGCGAAATCCAGGTCGCCAGCAAGCTTAAGGAAGGGAGCACTTTTATGGTAACCCTTCCTAGGGAATAATCCGAATGC
Organism: uncultured Syntrophaceae bacterium; assembly: GCA_964537885.1. Classification (GTDB taxonomy): domain Bacteria; phylum Desulfobacterota; class SM23-61; order SM23-61; family SM23-61; genus CAZIDC01. Next base: position 1,968 of record CAZIDC010000046.1, read on the forward strand.
GGAATACAAATCCGGCAATCCGCACTTCGCAATCCGAAATCTTTTGAATTTTTGTTATGAGGTAAATCATAGAGTGAGCTGATTGACTTACGCTATTATGATGCAAGAATCACAACCGCTCAGAGGAGAGCTCGATGAAGATTACGTTGGATGACCGCTCTCGGGCTTTTGCCGGCCGGATCAGCGAAATGATCGGCCAGAACATCGACGGATGTTATCAATGCGGGAAATGCACGGCCGGATGCCCGATTGCTTACGCAATGGAATTTCCTCCCCACGAAGTGATCCGCCTCGTCCAACTGGGGCGCGCCGAGGAAGCGCTCACTTCGCATACGATCTGGCTCTGCGCTTCCTGCGAAACCTGTACCTCCCGCTGCCCGAAGAACATTGATATTGCGGCCGTTATGGATGCCCTGCGGGTCCTGGCCTTCCGGGAGGGACGCACCGAAGCGGAGAAAGAGATTACGCTCTTTCATAAATTGTTTCTCAAGGTCGTGGGGCGCTTTGGCCGGGTGAACGACCTGCAGCTCATGGGGAAATACAACCTGCTCACCTTAAACCCCTTTAATGATTGGCGGTTGGGGCAGAAACTTTTTTCAAAAGGAAAACTGCGGCTCACGGCCCCGCCCGTCAAAGGGCTCAAGAAATTCCAGGAAATTTTCAAGCGGGTTCAGGCCGGCGGGGGGGAAGGATGATGAAATACGCCTATTACCCGGGATGCTCTCTGCATTCTACCGCTTCGGATTATCAACAGTCTATCGATGCGGTTTTTCAGAAATTGGACATCGAACTTCGGGAAGTGGAAGACTGGACTTGCTGCGGGGCTTCGGCGGCCCATGTCATGGATGAGCTCCTGCCGCTGGTTCTTCCGGCGAAGGACCTGTTGCAAGTCCAGGGCCTGGATTTGGAGGTCATGGCCCCCTGCGCCGCCTGTTACAACCGGATGCGCACGGCCGCCCACAAGCTGCGCGAAAATCCGGCGCTGCGGAGAAAAGTCAATCAAGTTCTGCAGGGCGATTATCAGGGAAGGGTCCAGGTGCGCCACATTTCGGATGTAGTGGTCAACGCCTACGGCCTGGAAGAGATTGCCAAGAAGCTGGTGAAGGACCTGAAAGGGATGAAGGTGGTTTGCTATTACGGCTGCCTCTCGGCCCGGCCGCAAAAGATCGTGGCCTTTGACGACCCGGTTTACCCTTCTTACCTTGACCGCTTAGTCAAAACCCTCGGGGGAGAGCCCCTCGAATGGCCATTCAAGACCGAGTGCTGCGGCGGCTCTTTTTCCGTATCCAAAAAAGACGTGGTCCTCAAACTGACCAACGATTTGCTCGCCATGGCCAAGGATCTGGGGGCCGAAGCGGTTGTGGTGGATTGCCCCCTTTGCCAGTTTAACCTGGATTTCCGCCAGGAAGAGGTGGAAAAACATTACGGCGCCCATTTTGGCCTGCCGGTTTTTTACTTCACCCAGTTGTTAGGGATCTGTTTGGGCCTTCCGGCTGGCGCCTTGGGATTGAAGAAACTGAACGTGAACCCCTTTCCCTTGCTGGAAAGGCAAAAGGCCAAAACTGACAAAGCATTCACCGCGGAGCGCGCAGAAAACGCAGAGGAAAAAGCAAATATTACCGGCAGCGACCGGAATAAAAGCGCCTAAATGGTCATTCCCGCGAAAGCGGTCCGCCTCAGGCGGACAGACGCTGTCCCTGCGAAAACAGGGGACGGTTCAAATGAATTGGTTTCCTGTTTCCAAGGGAAATCCTGGATTCCGGGTCAAACCCGGAATGACAGACCCTATTTAAAAATTTCATTTGGCCTTTTGCTATTTGCCTTCCTCTTCATTTTCTTCTCTGCGTTCTCGGTGCTCTCTGTGGTGAAAAAATAAGTCTTTGAGGAAAAAATCATGGCGCGAATCGGAGTCTTTGTTTGCCATTGCGGAACGAACATCGCCGGCAGGGTGGACGTGAAGTTGGTGGCCGAGGAGCTGTCCAAGGAGAAGGGCGTAATCGTCTCCAAGGACTACAAGTATATGTGCTCGGATCCGGGGCAGAATATCATCAAGGAAGACATCCGTCTGAATAAGCTGGACCGCGTCGTGGTGGCTTCCTGTTCTCCCCTTCTGCACGAGCGCACCTTCCAGAACACCGTGAAGGAAGAGGGGCTGAACCCTTACTTGATGGAGATGGCCAATATCCGGGAGCAATGTTCCTGGGTGCACAAAGACAAAACGGAGGCCACGGCCAAAGCCGTCGAAGTCATCAAAATGGCCATTGCCAAAGCCCGCATGGATGAACCCCTCTTTCCCAAAAAAATCCCCATCGAACGCAAGGCCCTGGTCCTCGGCGGCGGAGTTTCCGGGATGCAAGCGGCTCTCGACATCGCCATGGTGGGTCACCCGGTGATTTTAGTGGAACGGGGGCCATCCATCGGCGGCCGGATGGCGCAGTTCGACAAAACCTTTCCCACCCTGGATTGCGCCGCCTGCATTCTTACGCCTAAAATGGTGGATGTCCGCAGCAATCCCAACATTCGCATCCTCACCTATGCGGAGGTGGAAAGCGTTGAGGGATACGTCGGCAATTTTGAGGTCAAGATCAGGAAAAGAGCGCGTTCCGTGGATATGACCAAGTGCACGGGATGCGGCGAGTGCATGCAAAAGTGTCCCGTCCGGGTGGACAGCGAGTTTGACCTCGGCCTGGGGAAACGCCGGGCCATTTATGTTCCTTTCCCTCAAGCCGTGCCCAACGTGCCGGTGATCGACCGGACCCGCTGCCTTTATTACACCAAAGGGAAATGCAAAATTTGCCAGAAGGTTTGCCCGGCAGGGGCCATCAACTACGATCAGGAAGATGAGATCATCACGGAAAAAGTCGGCGCGATCGTCGCGGCCACGGGTTTCGATCTCTCCGATCCCAATGATTACAGCGAATACGGCGGCGGCAGGTATAAAGACGTGGTCAATGGACTTCAGTTTGAACGAATGATCAACGCTTCCGGCCCGACCGAAGGGCACCTCAAGCGGCCTTCCGACGGCAAGGAGCCCAAGACGATTGTCTTCATCCAGTGTGTGGGCTCACGGGATGAAAACGCGGGACGCCCGTATTGCTCGAAGATATGCTGCATGTACACGGCCAAGCACGCCATCCTCGCCAAGGAGCACATTCCGGATGTGCAAGTGTACGTCTTTTACATCGACATCCGCGCGGCGGGGAAAAACTACGAGGAATTCGTCCGCCGGGCGATCGAACAATATGGCACGGTCTACCTCCGGGGAAGAGTCTCGCGCATCTTCGAGAAGAATGGAAAGCTGGTTGTCCGCGGCGCCGACACCCTTTCGCGCAGCCAGGTTGAGATTGAAGCCGACTTAGTGGTCCTGGCCACGGCCCTGGTGCCCCGGACCGATGCTGTCAAAGTGGCCCAGATGCTGGGAATCCCTTACGATCAGAACCGTTTTTTCACCGAGATGCATCCCAAGCTGGCTCCGGTGGAAAACGTGACCGCCGGCATTTACCTCACCGGCGCCTGCCAGGCCCCCAAGGACATTCCCGATTCCGTGGCCTCGGCCAGCGGCGCTTCGGTGAAAGTCTGCGCCCTCTTTGCCAACGCCGAATTGATCGCCGACCCCATGACGGCCCAGATCAACCCGGCCCTCTGCTCCCTCTGCAAGACCTGCGTGGACATCTGCCCCTTCAGCGCCATCATTGAGGAAGAGGTGAAGAAGCCCGGCGGAAAGATGCAAAAGCAAATGCGGGTGATCGACGGGGTGTGCCATGGCTGCGGGGCTTGCGTCTCTTCATGCCGCCCCGGCGCGATCACTCTGAAGGGATACACCGACCAGCAGATCTTCTCGGAGATCGAATCACTGGCCAGTAATTTTTAAAAACGGCTGTCGGCTTTCAGCTGTCGGCTTTCAGCTACATTTTCTTGCTGATCGCTGATTGCTGACCGCCGACAGCTTCCTTGAGGTATCCATGGAAGCGAAAACGGAAGTGGAGAAAAAAGAGCGCGAATGGGAACCGAGGATCCTGGCTTTCCTCTGCCGCTGGTGCAGCTACGCCGGGGCCGACCTGACGGGTTCGGCGCGGATCAATTACCCCCCGAACGTGCGCATTTTGCGCGTCCCCTGCTCCGGCCGGGTCGATCCGCTGTTTATTCTCAAAACCCTTCGTTCCGGGATGGACGGGGTTTTAGTCTCGGGCTGCCATCCCGGGGACTGCCATTATACCGCGGGAAACTATAACGCCCGCAGAAAATTCGCCGTCCTCACTCGCCTTCTTTCGTACGTGGGGATTGATCCTCGGCGCGTTCAGTTTTCCTGGGTCTCAGCCTCGGAAGGTGAAAAATTTGCCAAGGTTGTCAAAGAGATCGTGGCGGATATTAAGGCTTTGGGGCCCAATCAGATGTTCCGGTTGCCCGCTTGGGATAAATCCGGAGAAAGCATCCGTCAATAAGGATGGGAACAAGTATGACCGATAATATTCGCAATGAACTTATGGCCGTCGCCACGAAGCTTTTCGAGGAAGGAAGGGTGGATTCCTTTATCGGCTATGCCAAGGGAACGGTGCCATTCAAAACCACCCCCTTGATTGCCCGCGGCAAAGAGGATTTGCCAAGTCTTTGGGTGGAGGATTTTTTCGCGGCCAACCTCAGCCTATACTTGAAAGAGATCAAAGGACGGGTGGGCATCGTGGTCAAGGGGTGCGACAGCCGGTCTCTCATTTCTCTCATCAAAGAAGGGCAAGTCAAACGGGAAGATCTTTATATCGTGGGCATTTCCTGCCCCGGACAGATCGCCCCCGGAAAAGTGGCCGAGGCCATCTCCTGCCAGTTGGAAGAGCTCGAGGAAATAAGCCGCAAGGGCAACGAAATCTTGGCCCGGGGAAATGGCCGGGAGAAAACCATTCCCAAGGCCCTAACTCTTTTGGGCAAATGCCTCAAGTGCCAGTACCCGAAGCCCTTGATCTTCGATTCGTTACTCCCCGGAGATTACTTGGCACCGGTCGAGCGGGGGACTTTGGAGGCTTCAGTTCTAATAGACGAACTCCGCCAGAAACCCTTTGCGGAAAAATGGGCTTTCTGGGCCGGCCAGTTTGAACTCTGTATCCGCTGTTATGCCTGCCGCAACGTCTGCCCGGCTTGTTTCTGCCCCCGGTGCATCGTGGAAGAGAACATGCCCCAGTGGGTTTCTCCCCTGCCGACCGGGGGGGACAATTTCGTCTTCCATCTGATGCGCATGATGCACGTGGCCGGAACCTGCGTGTCCTGCGGCGAATGCGAGCGGATCTGCCCCATGGGGATTCCCCTCATGAAGCTAAACGAAAAGATGGCCGATGATCTCCGGGAGCTTTTTGATTTTGCCGCCGGGGTAGATCTGGAAAAGGCGCTCCCCTTCCGCTCTTACTTGCAGGGAGACCCGGAAGAATTTATCAAATGAACAAAGGCCCCAAAATGTATAGAAAAATTACCAAGGAGAATGTAATAAAATTATTGGCCGGGTTGAAAGGCCGGGCCGAGGTTCTTGGACCCGCCCAAGTGAACGGCCTGTGGGCTTTTCGCCCCTTTAACGGCCAGGACTTGCCCCAGGGCTTTCAAAACTCCCGCCTTCCCCCGAAAGGTTTATTCTTTGAATCGCTGCGGGAGTTATTCGAATGGAAGGCTCCTGCGGGGGATTTCCAGCTAACCCCCCTCCCCCCGCCGGAAGGGCAGCGGGTGATCTTTGGGATCAAACCCTGCGATGCACGGGCTTTAAAGATCCTCGAGCCGGTCTTTGCGAAGGACTATCAGGATATTTTCTACCTGAAGAATCTTTCCCGCACCCTTCTCCTGGGTCAAGCCTGCCGGACGCAGTGCGTGGGATCCTTCTGCACGGAAATGGGAATCGATCCCCAAGACTCGGCCGACTGCGACCTTCTCTTGCGGGAGACCCCCGGTGGATACGTAGCGAAAATCTCCACTGAACGGGGCCAGGTTCTGATCGAAGGAAATAATTTCTTTGAAGAGGCTTCCGCCGAGGACTGGGATGCGGCCAGGGGTGAAATCAAGGGCAAGCGGGCGAAACCCGTTTTTGATCTGGAAAAAGTGAAGGGCCGGATTGGGGTCCGCTTCATGGACGAAGACCTCTGGAAGCGGGTCTCAGCCAAGTGCATCAATTGCGGGATTTGTACCTATCTTTGCCCCACCTGCCATTGCTTCGATCTCAGCGATCTGCAGATGCCCGGGCAGGGAATCCGGTACCGCTGCGGGGATAGCTGCGCCTTCCCCAGCTTCACTAAAATGCCGGTACACAATCCCCGGGAAGAAAAGTGGCGGCGGTACCGCCAGCGAGTAAGCCATAAATTTAATTTTTTCCACCAAAATTGGCAGACGATCGCCTGCGTAGGCTGCGGCCGATGCGTGGCTCATTGCCCGGTGAATCTGGACCTGCGGGAAGTTCTTCTGGAGGTAGCCCGATGATGGAAATGGCGACAGAGCGGCTGAACGGAAGCCGCGAAAAAAACAATATCTATCAGCCGAACCCGATGGAGATCACCAGGATTATCCAGGAAACCTGGGATACAAAAACCTTCCACATTCAATTCCAGGACCCGTCTCTAAGGAAAAAGTTTTCCTTCCTTTCCGGCCAGTTCGCTGAGTATTCGGTTTTTGGCGAGGGGGAGGCTACTTTTTGCATTTCCTCCAGCCCGACTCGCCCGGACCACTTGGAATTCAGCGTGAAACGGGTTGGCCGGGTGACTTATGCCCTGCACCAATTAAACGAGGGGGATATCGTCGGGTTTAGAGGGCCTTATGGAAACTACTTTCCTTTAGACAAGTTGAAAGGAAAGACCCTCGTTTTCATCGGCGGGGGAATTGGCCTGGCTCCGCTCCGCTCTTTGATCCATAATGTTCTGGATAATCGATCGGATTATAATGAAATTACAATTCTGTATGGAGCTCGAAGCCCGCAGGACCTTTGTTTTAAATACGACCTCGAGGCCTGGGGTAACAATTCCTCCGTCAAAATGATCACCACCGTGGACGCCGGAGATAAAGACTGGAAAGGGAAAGTGGGACTCGTGCCGATGGTCCTCGAAGAAATCGGCCCATCTGCTAAGGGGGCGGTCGCCATAACCTGCGGTCCCCCGATCATGATTCGCTACACCCTTAAGTCCTTGGAAAAACTTGGTTTTACCCCCTCCCAGGTCTGGACGACCCTCGAGATGAAGATGAAGTGCGGCTTGGGAAAATGCGGCCGGTGCAATATCGGGCCTATTTATGTATGTAAGGATGGGCCGGTATTCAGTTTCGAGGAAATTCGAAACTTTGTCTCCGATGAGTTTTGACGGCCTTTTTTGATGATCCCGTAAGAAGCAAGCGCGCAAATCCTTGTAATAGGTCCACGGTGCACCGCGCCCCTATGCAACTCGTCACTCTTGAGGACAACCCGCCGGGTTCTCGATCTCTCCTTGGTTTGCCCTGAATTCAAACTTCCATTTGTTTCATTTTTTTAAATAATTTCAAAAAAATGCGGAAAAAATCTTTCCCCTTCACCCCTTCAAGAGGTGTCTGCGATTGGCCAAAATTCTGTTGACTTAAAGGCCTAAAAGATGGTAGGATTATTTTTTAGTTAGAGAGCAGGGAGGCGGGGAAATGTTTAAGAAAGGCGACAAGGCGGTCTATCCTGCGCACGGGGTTGGGGTTATTGAAGATATCAAGTGCAAGGTTATTTCAGGAACGAAGAGAAACTTCTATGTTTTGAGGATTTTAGATAAAGAAATGACCATCATGATCCCCACGGACAATGCCCAAACCGTCGGATTGAGGGAAATCATCGATAAGAAAGAAATTCCCAAAGTCATTCGTATCCTGTCGGATCGCAACGTGGAAAATGATTGTCAGACCTGGAATCGCCGTTACCGGGAGTATATGGAGAAGATCAAATCCGGGTCCGTCTTTGAAGTAGCTGAAGTTCTCCGGGATCTTTTCCACTTGAAATGCGACAAAGACCTTTCCTTCGGAGAGAGGCAAATGCTTGACCTGGCCCAGAACCTGCTGGTCAAGGAACTCTCCATCGCCAAAAACGTGGCCGAAGAAAAAATGCGTCTTCGCCTGCTAAGCATCTTCAACGCCTGAAGAACCAGCTCTTCTTCTTAAAAATTCCATGGAGAAAGGAGGTGAGGAAAGGTGGGAATGTTTATCCTGAGAATTTTATTGTTGGCCGCTACCGGCAGCAGCGGTTATTTTTTAGGACAAAAGACCACCCAGATCCCGGATGCCGACTTGTGGGGGATGGGAACCGGTCTGATCATCGGGGCCTTTGTCATATTCTTTGAACGCAGCATTAAGCGCCTGCCCTTGAAGGTGGTCGTCGGGGGGGCTATCGGGTTGGTCCTGGGTTTGATGTTGGCCAACCTTCTTGTCAGCGCCTTCTTTACCGGACTCTTTGAGAGTCTGGAGGTTAATTTTTCAGCCTACGTTATGATCAACAGCGCTCTTGGTTACTTAGGCTTGATCCTGGGCATAAAAAAGGGTAAAGAATTTCAAATCGCAAACCTTCCCTGGTTTTCCAAAGGGGTTTCCCAAGAAAGTAATGGCCATAAAGTGCTGGATACCAGCGTAATCATCGACGGGCGCATAGCCGACATCTGTGATACGGGATTTATGGAGGGGACTTTTATCATTCCCCAGTTTATCCTTCAGGAGTTGCGACACATCGCGGACTCTTCCGACCCCCTGAAGCGAGGGCGGGGGCGGCGAGGCTTAGATGTTCTGAATAGAATCCAGAAGCAAGCCAGCCTGGGAGTAAAGATCGTGGACCAGGATTACCCCAAAATCCAGGAGGTCGATGCCAAGTTGATCGCCCTGGCCAAGGATATAAAAGCTAAGATCATCACCAATGATTTTAATCTGAACAAGGTGGCTGAACTGCAGGGCATCTCGGTACTGAACATTAACCAGCTCTTCAACGCGCTCAAACCCGTGGTGCTCCCCGGCGAGATCATGAACGTGAAAATTCTCAAGGAAGGGAAAGAACCCGGGCAGGGCGTGGCCTATTTAGACGATGGGACGATGGTCGTGGTCGACAACGCCCGCCGCTATATGGGGAAGACCGTGGATGTTTCCGTAACCAGCGTTCTCCAGACAACTGCTGGACGCATGATCTTTACCATTTTGAAAGAAGACGTTCCGGAAAACTTTTATCAGGCCTTTAACCATTAAGAGATGGCCCTCCAGACAGAAAACCCAGGGATTCCGGGTGAAATTCTGGGTTTTCCTTATGCCGGCAGGCCGCTTGGCGCACTAATTCCCAAGCGGCTTTTTTTCTCCGGTTCGCAGGAATGGAAAAAATGGCACGGGTGGTGGCCTTGATCCCAGCAGCGGGCTGCGGCAGACGGATGGGTAGCCAGAAGCCCAAAGCTTTTCTCCCCTTGGGGGGTATTCCTCTCCTGACCCGCACCCTCCAAAAATTTGAATTCTGCGCCCAGGTAGATGAGATCTTGCCGTTGGTCCCCGAGGGGAAAGTTTCCATCTGTGAGGAAGAAATTGTTCGCCGGCCGGGATTGAGAAAGGTCCGAAGAATCCTGGCTGGAGGACCGGAGCGGCAGGACTCGGTTTACTTGGGGTTGAAGGCTATTGAAGGAAAGGCTGATTTTGTAATCATTCATGACGGGGCCCGCCCTTTTGTATCAAGCGAGTTGATCGAACTCGCTTTATCCGCAAGCAAATGCTGGAAGGCTGTCGTGGCGGCGATTCCCGCCGGAGATACGATTAAGGAAGTCTCGCTCGATGGGGAGATTTTAAGAACCGTGGACCGGCGCCACCTCTGGATCATCCAGACCCCCCAGTCCTTCGAATACGGGTTAATTGCCCGGGCCCATGAAAAGGCGAAGGAAGAAGGGTTTTACGGAACCGATGATGCCTCCTTGGTGGAACGTCTGGGAGTTCCCGTCCGGGTCATAGAAGGCTCCCGGTTCAATTTTAAGATCACCACCCCCGAAGACCTGATTCTGGGGAAAGCGCTGCTGAAATATTTAAATAAGGTGCGGATTACAGAGAGGGAAGCGCATAGCGCATAGCGAAAAAAGCTATGCGCTATGCGCCATGCGCTCTGCGTTTTTGCCCCTTGTACTCGCAACCCGTAACTGTTTTTTAGTCTTTTATCAATGAAATTGCGCGCAAATTGGCAAGATAGTTCTTCGGTTAAAGGGTTGAAGGAAATCCTAAATTCCAAGCACGAAATTCTAA
>CAZIDC010000047.1:0-12162 GCA_964537885.1 uncultured Syntrophaceae bacterium
TGAACGATAATTTTACCCCCCGGCAAGGGAGAGGAAAAATTGGACCTCTTCTCCGTCATTCATCCGGGTGGACAGTTCGCTCAGCTTTTCTTTTCCTCTCATGGCCCAGATGGCCCGATTGAAGGCCTCCTGATCTTTGCTCCAGAGTTGAGCGGGCATGTTCTGACCATAGTTCTTTCTTATCGCGGCAAGAAGGTCAGCGTATTTACCCCCCTCCGGCAGATCAATTTCCGCCCGGGGGCCGCCCACCCAGTCGGACAGGATGCCGTGGAATAAAACCTTTACTCTCATGCCTTATGGATAAAGGTCCGCGGCCGCCTGGTCGAGACCCAATTCCAAAAGCTTCTCCTTGGCCGGCCGGCCCGTTTCCCAATTCCACCCGCGGAATCGGTAATACCCTTTCAGCATCTTTTCCATATCTGGCTCAACCCCGGCCGTTGACCCCTCGTCGAGGGCGGCTGAACAGATCTGGGGCAGCCGGTCATGTTCCCGGGTCAGCCCGAGTTTGTTGCTTATGGCTCGTTTGAGGTTGATGGATCTATCCCCTGCCGCTAATAACTCCTTCGCTCCATATTCCCAGCCTGTAATGGCATTCAGCATCTCACAGAGTTGGGCGACGGTTAGAGGGGCAAACTTGCAAAGAGTCAGGGCATCAAAGAGGTCTTTCAGGCTCTGGTACTTGGCCACCCCCTCGCTCTTTCCATCAGAAGAGAGTCTCTCGGAGGGTAGGATCATGTATTCCAGGACCATGTTGCCCAGGTCAACATTATAATAATCACCCTTGAGGTGGCATGCTCCGCGAGGGCCGGTGGCGTAAGAAAGGGCCATCCCATGAAAGGCCCGCCCGTCGTGCATGGGCATTTCCAAACCTTTGACCTGAGCGGCCTCGTCTCTGCTCCGGCCGAATTCTTTGGCCATGGCCAAAGTGCCCCGGGATAAAATGCTGCCGATTCCCTCCTGGGCTATGATCTTCTCAACGAGTTTAACTACCGCCTCTCCGTCGCCCCACCTCAATTCAAAACCGATCTGGTTTTTAGTCAAAACGCCCAGCTCATAAAGATAGAAAGCATAGGCCACGCTTACCCCGGCGGAGATCGTATCGATGCCGTGGGTATTGCAGAGATGATTGGCTCTGACTATCGAATCCAAGTCCGTGTTCAGGCACAAAGGCCCGAAGGCCACCGCAGTTTCGTATTCCGGGCCGTCCACGGTAAGGCCCGGTCTGAACTCTTGCAGTTTGCGGCCGCACCCGATGGGACAGCCCAGGCAGGCGTAGTTACTGACGGTGTAGGCCTGGCGTAAGGCCTGGCCGGTGATTTTGGAGACCGGGAAGACGGTCTTGGTGAAGTATTTGGCAGGGGCATCGCCGAGGGTCATGGCCATATCCATGTACATCATTGTCCCGTACTCACGAAAGGCGACCGAAACCAAGTTCCCGTTAATCTGGGCCACAGCCTGTTTGGCCAGGTCCCTGACCTTTTCGGGATTGCTAAGTTCGGGCCTCAGGTTCCCGGAAGCAGCCACGGCTTTGAGATTTTTGGAGCCCATGAGCGTTCCCAGCCCGCAGCGGCCGGCGGCCCGGCCGCTGTCATTCATGATGGAAGCAAACTTGATTTGTTTTTCTCCGCCGGAAGCAATGCAGGCGACGCTAAGGGAATCATCTCCCAGTTCGTCTTTGATGGCCTTCTGGGTCTGATAACTGTCTTTGCCCCAGAGATGAGCGGCGTCTTTGACTTCGGCCTTCCCTTCCTTCAAATAAAGATAAACCGGCCGGTCCGCTTTTCCCCTCACCAGAAGGCCATCCCAACCGGAGCCTTTGAGCCGGAAGGGAAATCTCCCGCCGCTGGTGGCTTCGCCCCAGAACCCGGTCAGGGGGGAAATGCCGCCCACCGCATACCTGCTGACCATGGGGAGGGGGGTTCCGGTGAAAGCCCCGGTTGAAAAGACCAGGGGATTTTCCGGTGCCAGGGGCGCGGTTTGGGGGTTAACTCGGTCGTAGACAAGGGCGGCGGCAAGGGTTGCCCCGCCGATGTATTTTTTCAAAAATTCTTCGGGTAGTGGCAAATCGGTCATCTTGCGGGCGGATAAATCTACCTCCAAAATTCGGCCGTGGTATCCCTTCATGCCTCTATCCTCCCTCTAAAAATCGATGTCTCGCCCGTCGTAGGCGTACTGGAAAACCTTCGCGCACTGGGCGGCGGTTATGGGCCTGGGGCTGAGATAACAATCTACGTCCTCATAGGCATATTTGACCAGTCTCTCGATCTTGGCTTCCCAATCCCCTCGCGGAATCCCCCAGTCCTTGAGGGCCAGCGGGACCTCCAAGGAAGACAGGAAGGAGCGAACCCGGTTAACCAGCTTGACCAGCCCGTCCTCGGCATCTCTGGCCTGGATATTCAACGCCCGGCAGGTAAATAGATGTTTGTCCGTGACTTTGCTGCAAAACTGCAAGGCATGGGGAATAAAAAACCCCACGGCCAGACCATGGTGCAGGTTAAAAACAGCGCCCAGGGAATGACCGAAGCTGTGGGTCAGGTGGCAGCCGCTCATGCCGAAAGCCACCCCGGCAATACTGGCGGCGATAAGCATTCGATGCCGGGCCTCCCGATCCTGGCCGTTTTTATAGGCCCGGGGAAGCCACTGGAAGACCATCTCCGTGGCCTGGAGGGCCAGGGGTACGGTGATCTCGTTTCCCGCCGGAGTCGTGACTGCATCCATGGCATGGGCCAGGACGTCGAGGCCCGTTCCTGCGGTAAGCTTGGGCGGCATGGTCATGGTGAATTCTGGAACCAATATGGCAAAATCCGGAACCAATTCATCATGGGCAATGGGGATTTTGCGATGCACGGCCGTATCGTGGAGCACGGCCGCCCCAGTGCATTCCGATCCTGTTCCGGCAGTCGTCGGCACAGCGGCGAAGAGCGCCTTCTGGCGCAGGTTCAACTTGTCCAGGGGTGAGATCATGCGCAGGTCCGCGATATCCGGCCGTTCGTAAAGAATCCAGGCTGCTTTGGCCGAGTCCATGACCGACCCGCCGCCCACGGCCATGATCAGGTCCGGCCCAAAGGCCTGGATGGCCTGGGCGCAGTCACCCACCACCTCCACGGGAGCTTCGGGTTGGCACTTGGCCCACATCTCCACTTTAAAGCCCCCTGATTCGAGAAAGCGGGCGGCCTTGCTGGCAAAGCGTTTGCTGAAATCATCCGTTACGATAAAAGCTTTTTTCTTGGGACAACGGGGTCCAATCGAATCCAGGGTCGATGGGCCGACCACTGGTCCCTCCGGAAAAACGTTGGACCCGATAAACATCTTGGGGGTGTTGAAAATGGTGGTTAGACCTTTGATGGAAGTCGACAGGGCCAGAGGGGCCAGAGCTTTCAGAGTCGGATTTTCAAACCAGTACCCCATGGTTCGCACCTCACCTTTAAGCTGTCGATAGGATGGGCTTTAAAAGAACAAGATCAAAGAACCCTCAAAGGCAATATGAGCAAGGTAAAAGTTTTTGTCAAGACAATTTTGGGGATGGTGCTTTAAAGGGTGGGCAAAAAAAGGCCGGACTTAGCATCCGGCCTTTTGCAGGGATAGGTTCATGTTCGGTTTTAGCTCTTCAGCTCCTCAACTTCGATTTTTTTTGTTAAAAATCGCTCCTCGACCGGGGCGGTGATTTCCAGGACCCCGTCATGATATTTGGCTTTGAGCTCCTCCGTCTTCAGGCCTTCGGGAATGGGCATGGAGCGCTCGAAGGACCCGTAAAAAACTTCTTCCCGCTCTACATTTTTCTTCTTAATTTCCTTGTCCGTCCTGCGTTCTCCTTTAATGGTCAAGCATCCATTTTCCACAGTCACCTGAATATCTTTCACTTTAACTCCCGGAAGGTCCGCCTTGATCACATAACTTCCATTTTCCCGATAGCTTTCCACTTTCGGGGCCCAGCTTACCATCTCCCAATCCTTCTTTTCCATCAATTTCTCAAAAAGATCCTCAAAATCCAAATCTCCCCAGAAGTTTCCGGGTGTTAATTCATACATGGGTCTCCATCTCATCAAGCTGTTCATCGTAAGTCCTCCTTTCGGCAACATTAACCTTTCAGCGTCCGGTTAATGTTTATTTCCTACTCTTCAATGAGAAAATAATCATTACTTTGCTGACTGTCAAGGTAGGGATCTACAAAAGAAGGCTTTGGCCCTCCGTGGATAGAGGCCGGGGACTTAGACCTTGGTCCCCCTTAGGGCCGAAAAGGACTGGATCGTATTGATGGCCTGGTTGAGGCGGCGCATTTTCACGTTTTTTTCTTTGATGGCTTCGTTGTCCTCCTGCGGGATCTGTTGACCCCGGAGCCCTTTAAGGACGATATTCAGGTTGAAAAGAAGCGCCTTCAGGTCCTCGGGGTTGTACTGGCGCAGGGTGGCGTGAGTGAACTGTTGGTAGCCCGAGGCTACATCATTCGCTAACTTCTTGGGACTTCCGGATATGGGCATATTTTCCTCTCAGGGTGTATCCAAACCCCTTACAACTCCCCTTCCTTGTCTCCTGAAGTTTCTTTTCTTGATGCGCTTTCTTCCTCCATGGTTTCTTCCATCAAGGAATCAAAATCCTCTCCCATATCTTCCCCCATCTCCTTGCCCATCCGCTTCATCCAGCGGGCCATACTGGCGGGGTTCTTTTCATCTATATCGCCTAACTTGCTGGGGTCGGCCAGGGCCTCCAGGCGGCTTTCCTCGGAACGAACCCGGGCCACTCGCGAAATGAGTTTTTTCATCCTGGCGCCCTGACAACGCTTGCATTGCGGGCGAAAGGGGTCGTGAATATTCAGGACAATAAAAGAAGAAACTCTCCCACAATCCTGGCAGCGGTATTCATAGATCGGCATGGATAGGGTTGCCTCCCTTGACAAGGTTTCTTTTCTACGTTCTAATGGGAATAAGGATTCTAAAGCCAGAAGTTTAGATAAAATTCTTGAATTTATTCTAATAATTTTTCCTTAAAGGTGCAAGTTCTTGCTGACCCGCTTTTGGAAAAAGAACTTCCTTTTCTTGGGGCCCCCGCTTATCCTTTTTTCCCTTGCCGGTTGCTTTTATAATCTAAACCTGGACCGCTCTTCCCCGCTGGAAGTAAATCTTATGGATTACCAACCGACCGCCTTCCTGCCCGTCCCCGAGGCCTCGGGATTTCCTGAATCGGCGGCAAAACTGAATGGATTCATCCGGGCTCGCTTAGCCGCCAAGGGCTTTTCCCTCCGGAATCCTGAGGAGGTTTCCCTGGCCCTTGAAGAAATCGGCCTTATCCCCCATACCTCGCAGAAGCTGCTGGCTCAACCGGTCTCTCTTCGAAAGCTCGGCGAAAGACTGAAGGTGCGGCTTATCTTCGCGGGAACTCTTCTGGATTACCACCTGCAGAAATCCTACGTACGCTCCACCGCCTTTCAGGTTTGGGACGGAACGATGTACGATTACCGTTCCCTGCCCACCTACCATCAGGGAGCCGGTCAGATCCGTTTGAAGTTAATGCTGTTCGCTCCCGAGAAAGGATCCGTGGTCTGGATGGCCGAAGGAACGGTGCGAGGACCCAGCAGCTCTGCGGATGCTTTGGGGGAGAAACTGGTCAACCGTCTCCTCGCTGACCTCCCCACCCTTATCCCGTCGTCCAAAGATTAGCCCCTCTGGCCTTCCTGCTCGGAGCGTGGATCCCGGGACATCAATTTATTTACGGCCTCCCGGGGATCTTGGTCCTCGTAAAGAATCCCGTAAACCTTTTCGGTTATGGGCATTTCCACTTTTTGCTTTCCGGCTAAGGCCCTGAGGGCTTTTGCGGTTCGAATGCCCTCGGCGACCATTTTCATCTCTCTTAGAATGGCCGCCAATTTCTTTCCCCCTCCCAGTTCCAGGCCCACGCGTCGATTGCGGCTCAGGTCTCCGGTGCAGGTGAGGACCAGATCTCCCAGCCCGGTTAATCCGGAAAAGGTTCGTCCATCCGCTCCCATCTTTACTCCCAGCCGGGTCATCTCGGCCAACCCCCGGGTGATCAGAGCGGCCCTTGAACTGTGTCCAAAGCCCAGTCCATCCGAGGTTCCGGCGGCAATGGCCATGACATTTTTAGTCGCCCCGCCCAGTTCTACGCCAAGCAGGTCCGGGTTGGTGTAGACCCGGAAATAAGGCCTGGAAAAAAGCGCCTGGGCTTTGCGGGCCGACTCGGGGTTGGAGGAGGATACGGCCACCGCTGTTGGAAATTTCCGGGAGACTTCTTTGGCAAAACTCGGACCCGAGAGGCTGGCTGTCTCAGCCCGGATGTTGGGGGGGGTGATTTCTTTCAATATTTGAGTAATCGTCAGATGCGTTTCATCCTCAATCCCCTTGGTCGCGCTGACGAACAAAACCTGATCCTGCAGGTAGGAACGACCTTTGGAAAAAACCTCCCGAACCGCATGGGAAGGGACGGCGCAGACCAGAATGGGTTTACCGTTGAAGGCTTCTTCCAGGGATGGAGTAAGGTGGATTGTATCGGCAAGGCGAACGCCCGGAAGGAAGACTTCATTCTCGCGCCTTTTCTCCATGGTCCGGAAGAGCTCTTCCTCAAAAACCCAGAGGGTGACCGGCTGGCCTTTTTCCGCCAAAAGGTTGGCCAGCGTTGTCCCCCAGCTTCCTGCGCCGATGACGCTGATCGCCCCTTCCGATGTTTGCTGCTTGGCCATGGATCAGGACTTCTCCTCTTCCCCGTTTTCCTCCGCGACTCCTTCTTCCTTCCCTTCAGTCTCTTGTTCCCCCTGTTCCTCTTCCCGCTCGGCCAGGCGCGCGGTGGCCATGACCCGTTCTCCCGGCTCTAATTCGATCAGTTTCACCCCCTGGGTGTTCCGTCCGATTACGGAGATTCCTTCTCCCCGCAGGCGGATGATCTTTCCTTTATCCGTGATGATCATCACCTCGTCCATCTCGGTAATCTGCTGGGTTCCCACCAAATTCCCGTTGCGGGACGTTGTCTTGATCGTTATTACGCCCTTGCCACCGCGGCCCTGCAAAGGATAATCATCGATTGGAGTCCTCTTGCCAAAGCCCTTCTCCGTGACGGAAAGAATGGATGCCCCGAGAACCCCCGGGGTAACGATGTCCATAGAAACCAGAAAATCTTCCTTGCTTAGGGTGATTCCTTTGACCCCCCTGGCCGTGCGTCCGATCGACCGGGCCTCTTCTTCCAAAAAGCGGATGGCTTTGCCTTTCCGGGAGCTCAGCAGGATCTGCTTGGCCCCATCGGTGAGACCGGCGGAAATTAATTGGTCCCCCGGGTCGAGAGAGAGGGCGATGATTCCCCCGGTGCGCGGATGGCTGTAGGACATCAGGTCGGTCTTTTTCACCACCCCCATCTTGGTGGTCATGATTACATGCTTCCCCTCTTCAAACGACCGCACGGAGAGGATGGCGGTGATTTTTTCTTCCCCCGAGATATTCAGCAGGTTGACGATCGCTTTTCCCCGGGCCATGCGGCCTGCTTGGGGGATTTCGTGGACTTTTACCCAGTACACTTTCCCGGTATCGGTAAAGACCAAAAGATAGCTATGGGTGGAGGCAATAAAGAGGTGCTCGACGAAATCCTCTTCCTTGGTGGTCATCCCCATTTTGCCCCGCCCGCCCCGCCTCTGGCTGCGGTACAGGCTGATGGCATTGCGTTTAATGTACCCGGAATGGCTGATGGTCACCACCATGTCTTCTTCCACGATCAGGTCTTCGAGGTTTATATCCTTCGCTTCCTCAATGATCTGCGTCCGGCGTTCGTCTCCGTATCTTTCCTTGATCTCCTGGAGTTCTTCAACGATCAGATTCAGAAGGAGCCGCTCGTTGCTAAGAATCTCCCGCAGGCGGGCGATGAGCTTGATGACCTCCTTGTATTCCTCGTTGATCTTCTCCCGCTCTAAGTTGGTCAGCCGTTGCAGGCGCATCTCCAAGATCGCCTGGGCCTGGCCCTCGGATAGCGAGAATTGGGCCATCAATCCCTCTTTGGCTTCTTTGGGCGTCTTGGACGAACGGATCAGGGATATGACCCGGTCCAGATTGTCCAGGGCCGTTTTGAGCCCTTCGAGGATATGGGCGGTGGCTTCGGCTTTTCCCAGTTCGAACTGGCTGCGGCGGGTGACGACTTCCTTGCGGTGGTTGATGAAATGCTGGAGTAGCTCCTTGAGGGCGAGCGTCTGCGGCTGGCCATGGACAATGGCCAGGAGGATGATCCCGAAGGTGACCTGCATCTGGGTATGCTTGAAGAGCTGGTTCAAGACCACCTGGGCCACGGCATCCCGTTTGAGTTCGATTACCGCCCGCATTCCTTCCCGGTCGGATTCATCCCTTAGGTCGGAGATTCCTTCAATCTTCTTTTCCTGGACAAGCTCGGCAATCCTCTCCAGGAGCCTGGCTTTATTCACCTGGTAAGGAAGTTCCGTTACCACGATGGATTCCCGCTCGGTCCGTTTCTGCCTCTCGATCATGGCCCGGGCCCGGACCTGGATCGTTCCTTTCCCTGAAAGATAGGCCTCCCGGATCCCGGATTGCCCGAGGATAAAGCCCGCCGTCGGAAAATCCGGCCCGGGTATAATCTCGATCAGCGCCTCCGGAGAGATGTCGGGGTGGTTGATGACTTCCACCACGGCGTTGATGACTTCCCGCAGGTTGTGGGGCGGGATGTTGGTGGCCATCCCCACGGCAATCCCCGAGGAGCCATTGACCAACAGGTTGGGGAAGCGCGCCGGAAGGAGAGCGGGTTCCATCAATGACCCATCATAGTTGGGAACGAAGTCCACGGTTTCTTTTTCTATGTCGGCCAGGAGTTCCCCGGCCAGCCGCGCCATGCGCACCTCGGTATACCGCATGGCCGCCGGCGGATCGCCATCGATGGATCCGAAGTTGCCCTGCCCGCCGATCAGGGGATAGCGGAGGGAAAAATCCTGGGCCATGCGCACCAGGGCGTCATACACGGCCATGTCCCCGTGGGGGTGATATTTACCGATGACATCCCCGACGATTCTGGCCGCTTTCTTAAAAGGCTTATTCCATTCGTTGGAAAGGTCATACATGGCATACAACACCCGCCGGTGGACGGGTTTCAGTCCATCCCGGACGTCAGGCAGGGCCCGCCCGATAATCACGGACATGGCGTAATCCATGTAAGACTTCTGCATTTCCTCTTCGAGTTTTACCGGGATGCGATTCTGAAAGGTCTGTGGTTGCATAGAATTCTCATCAAAAAATTTTAATTACCAAAACCCTCCTTGATTAAAGGGGAACGAGGGGATACTTTTCCCGACCAGGCAGGGTTCGTGAGAGACAAAACCGTTTAGGAAGAGTTTATTTAGATGTCCAGGTTTGTCACGCTCAAGGCATTCCGCTGGATGAATTCGCGCCGCGGTTCAACCTGATCGCCCATGAGGACGGTGAAAATTTCATCGGCCTTGATGGCATCTTCGACGCGAACTTGCAATAGGGTGCGGGTTTCCGGGTTCATGGTCGTCTCCCAGAGCTGTTCCGGGTTCATCTCGCCCAGGCCTTTATACCGCTGGATCTCTACGCCCTTTTTCCCGTAAGCGAAGATCTCCTGCACTAATTGAGAAAAACCCCCAACCTCCTTGGAGGCTTCGCCGGCTTTCAGAATAAAGGGGGTTTGTCCCAGGGGGCTGAGTTGCTTTGCGATCTTGCGAAGTTCCTCGAAATGGGCCGAGCTGACCAAATCCATGTCTACGACCGTCTCCAGGCGGGATCCATTGGTGCTGGAAAAGCAGCGGAGGATGTACTGGCCGTGTTCCGGGTCTTTTTCCACCAGAAACTCCGCCCCGCTTTTTTCCTTTGTTCCTTTTTTCAAAGTCCGCTTGACGTCCTCGATGCTGCGGTTCACCTCCTTCTCCGACTTGAGCGTGGCCTTGGAAAAAGATTCCAGTTGAACGAAAGCCGTCAGGATATCCGGGTCCATCTTTCTTTTGGCCAGGCGCTCCAAGATTTTCTCGTAGCGGATGGCTTTTTTGACCATCTCCAGCAGGTTTTTTCCGGTTAGATCGGCTTTGTTTCCAGGAAGATTCAGGCGAATATCTTCGATCCCCTTTTCTAGGAGGTAATCTTCCATTTCTTCCTCGTTGCGCAGGTATTTCGCTTCCTCTTTTCCTTTTTTCACGCGGTATAAAGGGGGTTGGGCAATATGCAGATAGCCGCGCTCGATCATCGGGAACATCTGCCGGTAGAAAAGGGTCAGAAGGAGAGTGCGGATATGCGAGCCGTCCACATCGGCATCGGTCATGATGATCACTCGGTGATAGCGGAGCTTTTCCAGATTATATTCTTCTTCTCCCACGCCGGTTCCCAGGGCCGTAATCAGGGTTTTAATCTCCTGGTTGGAGATCATCTGGTCGAAGCGGGCTTTTTCCACGTTGAGAATCTTGCCCCGGAGCGGCAGGATGGCCTGAGTCCGGCGATCCCGGCCCTGCTTGGCCGACCCTCCGGCGGAATCTCCCTCGACGATGAAAATCTCACTCTCCTTAGGATCTCGCTCCTGGCAATCCGCCAGTTTTCCGGGGAGAGAATCGCCTTCCAGCAATCCTTTTCTCCGGGTTAGCTCCTTCGCTTTCCTGGCCGCTTCGCGGGCGCGGGCGGAATCTACCACCTTTTCCAGGATGCGTCTGGCCACCGGGGGGTTTTCTTCGAAGAAGGTTCCCAGCTTTTCATTCACCAACCCTTCGACCAAACCTTTCAACTCGCTGTTCCCGAGCTTGGCCTTGGTCTGGCCTTCAAACTGAGGGTTGGAAAGCTTGATACTGAGCACTCCGGTTAACCCTTCGCGGGTATCTTCGCCCGTAAGGCTTACTTTCAAATTCTTCAATAGATTGTTGTTGGCGGCATAATTATTCAGGGTGCGGGTCAGGGCGGATTTAAACCCCACTAAGTGAGTTCCTCCGTCGTGGGTATTAATATTGTTGGCAAAGGAGAAAAGATTTTCGGTGTAGCCGTCGTTATATTGAAGGGCCAGGTCGAGGTAGGTTCCTTCCTTTTCGCCCTCTAAGTGGATGGGTTTGGGGTGAATGGTGCCCCTATTCTTGTTTAAATACTCAACAAAGGAAACGATTCCTCCCTTATACTGAAAATCATGCTTTTTATCGGCTCGTTCATCGTTTACCGTGATCCTTATCCCGCTGTTCAGGAAGGAGAGCTCGCGAAGCCTCTGCGAGAGGAGGTCAAAGCTAAATTCGGTGGTTTCGAATATCTCCCCATCCGGGCGGAATTTAATTTTGGTCCCGCGTCGCTTGGTCTTTCCGGTGACTTCTAAAGGGGTTACCGGTTCCCCTCTCTCGTAGCGCTGAAAATAGACTTCCCCGTCCCTCCAGATTTCCAGGTCTAAAAATTCCGAAAGAGCATTGACCACCGAGATCCCTACGCCATGAAGTCCGCCGGAGTATTGATAGCTTTCGCTGTCGAACTTGCCCCCGGAATGAAGGGTGGTCATTACCACCTCAGCCGCAGGCCGTCCTTCCTCTTTATGGAGATCGACGGGAATCCCCCGGCCATTGTCCTCCACGGTGACGCTGTTATCATCATGGATCACCACGTCGATCTTGGTACAAAAACCCGCTAAGGCTTCATCGATGGAATTATCCACCACTTCATAGACCAGATGATGGAGGCCGTTTATTCCGGTACTCCCGATATACATGGCCGGCCGTTTGCGGACGGCTTCCAGCCCTTGAAGAACCTTAATCTTTTCGGCTGTATACTCCTGCGATCCTTCTGTCCATTCCCTCTCTTTTTCGCTCTTTTTAACCAAAATTTTCACCTTCCTCTAAAGCCGCATGGGCATTACTACACAGGTATGTTTTTCGTCGTTAGCGGGTCTAAGGACTGCCTGGCTGGTGCCATCTTCGATTTCTAAAATAACCTCTTCGCCGTTGAAGATCCCGATAACCTCTAACACAAAACGGGAATTGAAACCAACGCTAAAATCTTCTCCTTTATAATCGACGGCTAGCTCTTCCTTCGCTTCGCCAATTTCCGGGTTATAGGAAGAAAGCTCTAAAATATCCTGGCTAAATTGAAATTTAACCCCCTTGGTTTTTTCGCTGGATAAAATAGATACCCTCTTTAGGGATTCTAAAATTTGCGCTCTTTTCATCCGAATTTGCTTTTTGGTTTTCTGCGGAATGACCTG
>CAZIDC010000048.1:0-11511 GCA_964537885.1 uncultured Syntrophaceae bacterium
TATGGAGGAGTAAATAGATGAACGGTATCCCCTGTTGGGATTGGCCCGAAACGGGTAGAGTAGAGAGTTGACGTAGTGGCAAAGCCCTATCTCCAGCTCCCCCTCGTCAATCCGTACATTCAGTTTTCCCGAATACGGCTTTCCGATCATCTTCTTCCAAAGGCTTTCGCAGTCTGAGTCCAGGGTGCCGTCGTCGGTATTGCAGTTCCTCGGGATGGCAGGGGTATTTATTTCAGGGGCGATTTGGTTGCGGCGGTGCGTTATGTGGAGCGAAATCCGGTTCGGGCGGGAATTGCCAGGATCGCTTGGGAGTATCCTTGGTTGAGGGAAAGGGTTTGAGCAAATGGGAGAGGTTGACTGGGCGGGATCTTCAGAAAGAGAAGCCAGGTCGCCCCCTGGGAGGCGTTCGAAATTAGTGATATGTCCCCCGAATCAGTTGGAATCCTCGGTATACAACAATTGAAGATTTCCGTTTCCTCTTTGAGAAGGCTTTTTAAAAATGGGAGAAATATTCATGGAGCAAAGCAGAAAGATCCACAAACTGATGGCATCCCCGCAAACCGTGCACACAGGCTTTTTTGACGCGAGCCTCCGCCCAGTTCTCACCATCGAATCCGGAGACACCGTGGTCATGAGCTCGATGATGCTGATGGACGGCCAACTTCGCGGCGGGATGACCCTGGAAGAATTGATTGCCACCCGACAGGCCTATACGGACCGTCAGGTTGGAGCTCATACTTTAACCGGCCCGATTTTCGTTAAAGGGGCCGAGCCGGGAGACGCGCTGGAAGTACGTATCCAAAAATTGGTGCCTGCCGACTGCGGGGTGAATTATCACTGGCCGGGAAGGTTTGATAAGGGCGGGCTCCCGGAAGATTTTACCGAGGGGCAAATCAAGACGCTGTTATTGGACTTGGACAAAATGGAAACGACATTCGCTCCCGGAGTTGTCATCCCCCTGAAACCTTTCTTCGGGGTGATGGGGGTCGCGCCCCGAGCGGGAGAAAAAAGGCCCTCCGCCATTCCGGATTATTTCGGCGGGAACATGGACAATAAAGAACTCGTCCCGGGAACGACTCTTTTTCTGCCGGTCATTGTGCCCGGCGCTCTTTTTTCTGCCGGGGATGCTCATGCCGTTCAAGGAGATGGGGAGGTAAATGTTACCGCCATTGAGACCGCCATGATGGAAGCCGTTCTGCAATTTTACGTCCGCAAAGATATGAAAATTGAGAGACCCATGGCGGAGACGCCCCACCACTGGATCACCATGGGGTTCCACGAGGACCTGGACGAGGCCGTTAAGATTGCCCTGCGGGATGCAATTCAGTTCCTATCCCAAACAAAGGGATTAACCTTGGGTGACTCCTATGCCCTATGCAGTCTGGCGGTTGATTTGCGGGTTACCCAAATCGTCGACGGCCATAAAGGAATTCACGCCATGATCCCGAAGGCGATTTTTAAAAAATGGACTCATTAGGCATGGGGGACTACGTCCCCAACGTCCCACAGTCTGCAACGGTCCTTGCCTTCCTTTATCCTGCTGACCACTGCTCTCGCCATTTCCGTATCGTCTCGGTGTGCTTTGGGTAATGGCTGTACGTATCAAGCCGCAGGCGACGACGGAAACGCGTTTCCCGGATGTACTGATCTTCGGGCACCCTCTGGATGAAGCCGATGAGCCGGCGGTGGGTCTCGTCGCGCTGCCGCAGCACCTCAGAGAGCGACAAGTTCCGCTTCTGCTCCGTCGTCTGAGCGTTGAAGGCATCGATGCCGCCGTACGTGACGGAATACCGCGGTGGCTCCTCGCCCGCGAGGATGAGCGGCAGATGCGTCAGCGACTCCTCTTCCCACGAGGTCACGTGCGCGATGATGTCTTTGATCGACCAGGTGCCCGTGACACCCGGCTGCATCATCTCCGAGTCTGACAGACCAGCGTATGACGACAGGAGTGCGTTCCACGCCTCGTCCATGCGGTTCAGAAGTTGCGATCTATCCACGTTCCCCTCCCGCTGGCACAGAACTGAAAACGATAACAAGGGAGCCATCACAGCATCGCGGCGCGCAGCCTCCTCCATCTGCCGCCCAACGCCAACATCAGCCGCGAGTGTAACGATTCGGCTGCATTGCCTTGTTGGCCCGGTTTCTATTGAATATCCAGTTGGGCCTTGATGGCTTCCTCGATCTTGCATATATCTTCTTCGGAAAGAACGCCGGCTCGTCGGAAAAGCCTTTCCTTGCTAACCGTCGCCAACTGATCTGCCATGGCCTTGCTTTCTTTTCCTTCAAAGACGAATGCCGCTTCGCTGGGGTAGAGGCGACCTACGTTACGGGTCAGAGGGACGACCTGAACTCGGTTAAGGAACCTATTAGGTGCGTCATTGCTTACAATTACGGCAGGCCGCTTCTTTCTGATCTTGCCACCTGTTGAAGGGTCGAAGTTGACCCACCACACCTCACGCCGTTTCATGACCTATGTCCTTGAAGGTGGCCTCGGCCCATTCCATGGCCTCTTTCTCCCGCTTCTTATCCTTAGCCATTTCGGCATAAGCCGAATCGAGATCGGGCCGTACGACGTGTGGCCGGACCAGTTCCTGAACGAACTTGCTTATTTTGCGAGGATCAATTATCTTGTGAAGCCCCTCATAAACTGCTTCGTCAACGGTTATGGTTAGTTTTTTCTGCAGCGCACACCTCCTTTTACGTGTAGTGCCGGGAGATGTCAATAGTAAACTCGACCAGCAACAAAGGCAGGTAAGTTCAATTCTAATTTACCCCCACAGGGCTTCCCTTAAGCCTGAAGTTCGGCTTATCCGGCGGGAGACGGCGGTCTGAAAAATCTCCTCCCTTCCCCAGACCTCAACCTTTTCCTTTGCCCTGGTGATTGCCGTATAGACCAGCTCTCGGGTCAACACCGGAACGCTCCTGTCCGGCATGAGAAACAGTACCCGATCAAATTCCGACCCCTGGCTCTTATGGACGGTCATCGCGAAAACGGTCTCGTGGTCGGGGAGCCTCAGGGGCGGGAATTTCCTTGGAGCACCCTCCGGCCCCGGGAAAAATACCCGCAGCTCGCTCCTGACTTCAGGGTCGGGCAGGGTAATTCCTACATCGCCGTTGAAAAGCCTGAGGTTGTAGTCATTCCGGGTGATCAAAATGGGGCGGCCTCTGTACCAGCGGCCCTCCCGCCTTATGAGTCCTTCGTCTCTGAGGATCCGCTCCGCCAGAAGGTTCAGGGTATTCACCCCGTAGGGCCCTTCCCTGACGGCGCCCAATATTCGAACCCGGTTGAATAGATCAAAAACCTTCCCGGGATCGCTCTCCTTTAAATAAGGCGTAAATCCTTCTGTGATCCGTTCTCTCAATGCCGCAGGCAAGTTCTCGGGCCTGGGGAGTTCCCGCCATTGAATATCGCCATAGGAGCCGCTCTTCAGCAGTTGGACAGCCCGGGCGCCGTCCCCTTCATTGACGACCCTGCTCACCTCTCCAATTCCGCTCGATGACCCAAAACGGTAGCTCTTCCTAAGCTGGATGATGGAATCCTTCATCCCGGGTTCACCTTGCCCATCTGCGCCTTCTCCGATCTTCTCACCCGTCACCTTCTTGTAGAGCCCTGAGAAATGTCGGGAAAACCCATGGTCATTTCCCGTGTCACAGATATCTCCGAGCACCGCCCCGGCTTCGACCGATGCCAGCTGGTCTTTATCCCCCAGGAGAATCAACCTGGCGCCGGGAGGAATGGCCTGGACAAGCTTGGAAAGAAGGGCAAGATCAGCCATGGAGGCTTCATCGACAACCACCACGTCCGCGGGAAGGGGGTTTTTGGCATCGAACCGGAAGTAGGGAGAATTGGGGATGGTCTTCAGGAGCCGGTGAATGGTGGAAGCTTCGGCAGGGATGGCCGCCTTGACATGTTCCGGGCAGTTTAGCCCCTCGCGGGCGTTTTTGATGGCCTCCTGCATCCGGGCAGCCGCTTTTCCCGTGGGCGCGGCCAAGGCGATCCGCAGGGGCTGGGTTTTCTGCTCCAGGAGAAGGGCCAGGATCTTCGCCACGGTAAAGGTCTTCCCCGTCCCGGGCCCCCCGGAGATTACGCAGAACCTTTTCAGGGCGGAAGCAAAGGCTGCAACCTCCTGCCAGTCTATTTCTCCCGGGCTGCCGTTGGGAAAAAGCCTCTTCAGCCCGTCTTTAAGCAGTTCCTGATGAATCTTAACAGGGTCATTAACGATCCTCGCCTTGAGGTTATCAACCAGCTTCTTTTCATAGTCCCAGTACCGATAGAGGTAGAGCCTCGACCCGTCAAGGATCAGAGGCCGATATTCTCCCGGTTTGCCGACGACCTCTTCTCTCCCAAGGACGCTCAGCCATTTACCGAGTTCCGGGCAGGCAGGGAAATCCGCGCTTTCCTCCTGGAGCCTTTTCCCGGCCATGGAGGAAAGGTCAAAACAGATATGCCCCTCCCCCCGGTAATGGCTGGCCAGGGCTGCGGCAAGAAAAAGCTCTTGAGTTCCTTTGCCGGAGAGCTCTGCCATAAGCCTGGCAAAATGTATATCCAGCGGCGAAAGTACGTTGGCTTTGAGCAAAGAATCCAAAAATCCCTGGTCCATACCTCTAAGTTCTTCAGGTCAGCAGATGGTTCTAATTGCCCGGCGGGCCGATCAAATTCCGGCTTAAGGCCTCGACCAGCTCCTCCCCGGGCAAATCCCGATATATGCCAAACTCATCCCCCGCCTGGGGATCGACACCGCGCAGGAAAATGTAAAAAACCCCTCCAAAATGGTCCCTGTACCGGTAATCCGGCAGTCGTTTCTTTAAATATTGGTGAAGGGCCAGCCCATAAAGATTAGACTGGAGCAGGTACAAACTCTCCTCCATCTCCCGGGCCATTCTTTCGCGGCTGTAATCCTCCACCCTGTTTCCAAGGTAATTTGATTTCCAGTCCACGATGTAAAAGCGTCCCCGGAATTGAAAGGCAAGGTCGATAAATCCCTTCATGAAACCCCTGGCCGGTGAAAAATCAAGCTCCTCAATCCGGCCCGGGAACTCGTTGGGAATCCCAGGCCCCCCAAAATCGGCAAAGATCTTTCTCAGTTTTTTGGGGGTTATCGGCTGCAGGGGAAAGTAAAATTCAAGTTCGCAGAGCTTGTCGTTCTTTCCTATCCGGGAGAGGGTAAGGCCGTTTGCCCCGGGTTGGAGTGGTGCAGCCAGCACCCGCCCGATCATCTGTGCGACCGTCTCCTGCCAATCCTTTTCGAAGCCGTATTCCATCAATTTCCCTTCCACAATTTTTTTGGCTGCGGACTGGTCTTCATCCCTGAAATCCAAAACCTGGAAGATTTCATGCAGAAGGCTCCCGGCTTTGGCTCCCCTGGGAAAGGTAAAAATGGAGAAAGGTATCTCTTCCAAAACCGGCTCTTCAGGAAGGATCGTCTGGTCATGGTCAGGCAGGTCCATGGAAGCATGCGAGGAAGTTTCAGCGATCTCCCGCAGACCGGAGGTAAGGCTGGAAAAGCTGGCTATCTGCCAGTCGCGGAGAATCGTTCCGGAAAAGTCCCTGCCGGCCAATTCCTCCTTCGCCTTTTCAGCCGGAGGTACCTCCTCCCCCGGAGTCTTCGGCATATCGGACAATAGAATATTCCCTTTTGACTTACGGGCGATGGTTTCCAGCCCTTGCCGGATGTCTTCATCTCCCAGCGCTTTGAAGTTGTTCCCGGTGGCCTCGACAATATTTTCTACACCATCCCCGGGCGGGTGGAGGATGTAGGCCATGGAGGATGTCTCTGCATCCCTGAATCGGCCCCAAACAAGATAGCAGCGGTTCTTTGCCCTGGTGAGGGATACGTAGAAAAGGCGCATGTTCTCGGCCAGCTC
The DNA here is from genome assembly GCA_964537885.1 of uncultured Syntrophaceae bacterium. GTDB lineage: Bacteria > Desulfobacterota > SM23-61 > SM23-61 > SM23-61 > CAZIDC01. Next base: position 5,866 of record CAZIDC010000048.1, read on the forward strand.
TTCCTTTTCGGCTGAGGCCCGGTTCGGGCTTTCTTCCGGGTTAAGAACCAGGTTGAGCCTCCAGTCGTCCTCGTCGTCGTGGAAAGTAAAGACTTCCTTGGGGGCGATCTTTGACTTGCCCCAGTTAAAGGGGCAAAAAACGATGGGATACTCCAGCCCCTTGCTCTTATGAATGGTCACGATTTTAACTGCATTGGCGTCGCTTTCCAGCCTTAGCTGGTGCTCTTCCAGCCGGGGGGAGCCGGGATCGCGCTGGCGGGCGAGCCATTTCAGGAGGCCAACCATCCCGAGCTTCTCTTCAATGGCCGCCTGGTGGAGAACTTCCGATAGGTGGAGAACATTCGTTAGCCGCCTCTCGCCATTGGGCAGGGAAAGAAGACGGGATCTCACCTTCTCTTCCAACAGGAAATACCGGAACATCCGGATAAAGCCCTTTTCTTCCCACATCTCAAAATACTCACGAAACCCGGTCAGCCAGGCTTCCCACCCGGCCTCATCCCGCTGGAGAGTCTCGAGCTTTTCCCCGCGCACACCCAGCATATTCGTCGTCAGCGCCGCCCTGATAGCCCCCTCCTGGTGCAGGTTGGCGATTCCCTCCAGAACCCGGCTCATCTCCATGGCTTCCTGGGTTTCAAAGAGGTCGCCGGTGCTGTAGAGAACACTCGGTATTTTGATCTCGCCCAGCGCCTCCTGCATGAGCTGGGCTTCCTTATTCGTCCGCGTTAAGACCGCGATGTCGGCCTCGCGCAGAGGCGTGCTGCCAAGGAAGGCCTTCCTTCTTCTCCCCAGCAGGATAAGACGGGATATTTCTCCGGCCACAGCTTTGGGAATCAAATCATAAGCGACTCCTTTGTTGATGATTTTGCCCTCGGCCCCTTCGTTGGAATCAACAAACCAGAGATGGAAAGGCGGCTCCGGTCTGTCCTGGATCTTCAATAATCCGTGGTCTGTCCATTCTTTCGGGACGCCGGCTTTAAAAGGGATTTCCTTGTATAGGAAAGGATTATCCCCGTTGGTAAAGATCGTATTGACCGCGGCGATCAGGCCCGGCTCGGAACGATGGTTCTTCGTAAGGGTGTACCAGGAGTCTACCTGCCCCTTGGCCTTTATATAGGCAAAAAGGTCGGCCCCCCGGAAGCTGTAGATGGCCTGCTTGGGGTCTCCGATCAGGAACAGGATGGCCCCGCCCTTCCCGAAAACATTCTGGAAGATGGCGTATTGAACCGGGTCCGTGTCCTGGAATTCATCGATGAGGGCAGCCTTGTACCGTCTCCGGATAGTTTCCGAAAGCTCATCCCCTCCGGACTTCTCCAGGGAATGGCGGAGCCGGGTCAGAAGGTCATCAAAGGACTGGATGTTCCGCCTCTGTTTCCGGGCAGGCAGCTCGTTGTGAAGGCAGCGGAAAATCTCCCCCTTGAGGAATAGGAGCTGCCGGTCCATCTCTTCCTGCAGGGCCTCCGCTGTTTTCTGCACTTCATCGCAGAGGGTAAAAAAGGGATGCCGGGGCGTGCTCTTCCCCTTTCTCGTCTTTTTCCCCAGTTCGGCAGTGGTGAATTTCTCGAATTTTTCGGGCAGAGGGAAAGCTGAAATGGCCCCCGCCGCATAGGAATCCATGATCCCCATGTATCCGGGGAGACCTTTAGCATATTCCGAAAACAAGCCCGGATCGCTGAGCCTCTCTTCCACCCCGGCCCGCGCCCCGGGCCAGGCTTTCCGCAGTTTTCCATAGGCCCTGTAGAAAGGTTCCGCGTTGATGGCGCTCACCGGCTTGGCGTCAGGGATGATTTTCAAATCAAGATGGGATATCCCCTTGTTGAGAAGCTTCAAGAAAAAACTTGGACCATATTTTTTCCTTAGGGCATAACTTACAAATTCAATCGGGGCTTTATAAAAGTGGCGGCGCCAGAAGTCTTGGACGATTTCCTCCATGAGGCCGGTTTCCTGCTCGGGCTCGAGTTCCGTGTCAAAAAGGCTGCCGCTTTCGAAGGCGCTTTCATGGAGCGTGCGCTGGCAGAAACTGTGAATGGTGAAAATGGATGCTTCGTCAAAGTCGCGGAGGGAGGAGCGAAGGAGGCTCATCGCATCCTCCGCATCCGGCACTTTTTGAATCAGGCCTTTGAGGAACAAATCCTGGCTGTCGCCTTGGGCATAAGCCTCCATGGCTTCCCGGATCTTCTTTCTGATCCGGTCGCGCAGCTCTTCGGTGGCGGCCACCGTGTACGTTACCACGAGGATATCGTTTACCGTGAGTCGCTTTTCCAAAATCAAGCGCAGGAAAAGACAGGTGATCGTATAAGTCTTCCCCGTTCCGGCGCTGGCCTCGATGAGGTTGGTTCCCTCGAGGGGGCTGCGTAAAGGATCGAAGCTCTGTATTTTTTCGGGCCGCCTATCCATTCTTAATTTTCTCTTCGCACGCGATTAGCGGTTCAAAAACCGTCCGGGAAAGTTCTTCGAACTCTTCATTCAGGGGATCTATGTATTCGAAGCACACCTGATAATAAACATCCTTTTTCTCCCCTTGTTTAAAATCATTCCCTTCCCATTCGCCCATGGCTGATTGCAGTGCTTCCGCAGGATCCTTCCCTTGGCCTCGTGCCTCTGCATAACCCCAGGAGGAAACGGGGAAAAAATGGATAAGCCTTTTCAGCCCTTGCCAGTAGGCTTCGAGAAGGTCTTGCAATAAGGCTTCACTTTCCTTCACCGGGGGGTATTTACAATCGAAATCCTTACAGGCGAGGATTCCGTTGCAGGGGTAGGTCTGGTTTTTGATCCTGTTCAAGATGAGGTGGTGGATCCAGATCCTCAGGCGATCCTTCGGCTTCATATTCGTGTAGCGGAAATGGAGAAGTCCATTCGGGTAGATGTTTTCAATGCGCCCGACGAGCCGAAATTCCCCTATGCGCAGGTCCACTTCCAATGGCTCAAGCAGGATTCCTTCCCTGTAAGAGGCAAGGCGGCCGAGAAAAGACTCTACACCCCGGCAAGTCTCCCTGTAAAAACACTCCCCCGGCACCCCGTGGGGAAGCTGCCCGGAGGCTTTGACGGCCGGGAAGGAATCCGCTAAGCTTCGCTTTTCAACTCCCTTTTCCACAAGCTCCTGTTCGAGCTGGTATTTTTCAAGCAACTCCACGTCGAAGGGCTCCGTCTCATCTAAGAGCGCCTCTTCTTCCTGCAAATAGATACCGAGACGCTGGTTAAGGAGGAACTTGGCCGGGTTGGTGAAAAAGCGGCAGAGCTGGTTAATATCTACGGTCTTCCATTCCTCCGCCGGGTCGGGAAGACCCCCGAATAAAAAAGGTCTCCCTTCTTTGAAAGGGTTCAGGACCTTCCGGGCGGCCTCAAGATTCTCCTGGGAGTAGCTGAATAACCCGCCCTTCTTCCTGAAATACTCCGGGCTGAAGGCCTGCAGGCGATGTTTGCTGACGACATGCTCCAGGATTTTTTTTCCCGAAGTTTCAAACCCTTCCTCGATGCAGTCGAGAAGCTCGCTTACCAGGACAGAAGGAGGCTGGACGCTGTTGTCCTGAATGCTTTGCCCAACGTAACTGATATGCAGTTTTTCCCTGGCGGAAAGAATGGCTTCCAGGAAAAGGTACCGGTCGTCATTGCGGCGGGACCTGTCCCCCCTCCGCTGATTCCTGGCCATGAGGTCAAACCCGAGGGATTTGGTCTGCCTCGGGTAGGAGTTGTCGTTCATCCCCAGGAGGCAGATTACCCGGAAGGGAATGCTGCGCATGGGAAGCATCGCGCAGAAGGTCATCCCCCCGGTCAAAAATCCATGCCCGAATCCTCCCTTCTCCAGGGATGAGCCGAGGTGGGACTTGATCACTCCCAGGGTAATTTTTTCGTCAAAGCCCGAAAGGTCCTGCTTTTCCCCAAGATCCCGCAGAACCCGCCGGATGAAGAGGATGTCCCGTTCCGTCTCCTCGTCGGCTAAGAAAAAATCATCGAGGACTTTAGTCAGGAAATCCCCCCATCCTCTGAGAGTCCTGGGTTCGTCGAGTTCCTTTGCCAGGGCAAACAGGAGCTCGGAAAAGGCCGTAAAGTTGCCCAGGACTGCGGCTTCGTTTCCCTCGATCATGTCGTAGGGAAGGACCCCCTTGAACATTTTCTCCCCCTGGCCGGGCATGGAGTAGCCGAGGAGCATCCTTTCAAGGCCCGCCCGCCAGGTGTTTTCCCGGAATTCGGGAAGGCCGAGGGCTTTCCGGCTTTCCTCGTCAACCCCCCAGCGGATTCGGGTATCCCTTACCCAGAGGTGGATGAGTTCCAGGTCCTCTTCGGAGAGAGAAAACCTCCTTTGCACTGCCCGGGACTCAAGGACGGCTATCACCTGCGAAACCCCAAAGCGGCTTCCGTGAAAGTCGAGGAGAGAAAGAAAGGTGTCGGCTAACTGGCTCTCCTGGCGAACCCCCCGGTCGGCAATGCTGAAGGGAATCCGGCTGGGGTCGTCCCTCGGGACCGAAAAAACCGCCTGGATGAAAGGGGAATAAGCCGCGATGTCCGGAGTCATGATGAGGATGTCTTTGGGAAGAAGGGTGGGGTCTGCTTCGAAAAGGGAAAGGAGACGGTCCTGCAGAACCTCGACTTCCCTCATGGGGCTATGGCAGGAGTGTACCTGGATGGAATCATCCCCCTTGTCGACGCTCTTTTTCCCGTTACCCCCCATGCTGCGGTCCCGGAGGTCAAGAACATCGCCCTGGATAACGGAGAGCAGGTTTTCTCCCCCCGGATCGGCAAAGAGCCCTTGCTGTTCTATTTCGAAGCTCGCAATCAGCTCAAAGAAATCCCGGCCCAGCATGCCCATGGAGGCTAGAAGAGTGTTTCCTTTTTCCAGGTGAAGGTCTTCGTGCCGGGCGCTTTTTTCCCGCGCCCTTTCCTGGACTTTCCTTGTTTCGCGGCGGGTCAGCAGGTCCCCCCAGTATTCCCTGCACGGATTCATCAGGAATAGATTCACTTCGATCAACTTCGAAATGGCGGCAAGAACATCGATGTGGAATGGAGGCAGGGCTGAAATTCCAAAGACTGAGATCCTCTCGGGCAAGGTTTCCAGCTTCACCCCCGGTCTCTTAATCTTTTCGAGAAAGATCTCCTTCAATGCTGCCTGGTGTTTCTTCTCTATCCCCTTAACCATCTCCCGCCAGAGAATTGCCTGCCAGTGGTTCTCCTGCCCTTTCTCCCAGCCGAGGACCATCTCCTGCCGAAACAGGAGGTATTGGTCGTATAGGTCGGCAACCCGCTGGGAGAGCTGGAAGAGCTTGAGGTCGGCCGCGCCCTCGGAAAGGTAGTTTCGCAGGCTTTCGAATCCTTTCTTTTTCAAATTAAGGGGCAGGGCTTTCATGACCTTCCAGGTCATAATTTCAGGGTCAAAAGGAGAGGTTTCCTCCAGGTCAGGGATGACTTCGCGGAAAATGGCATAAACGAAGTGGTTGGGAAAGGGGAACCAGCAGTTGGCGCAGACCCCGTTATGCCGGGCCAGCTCCATGGAAACCCACCGCGCCATGCCCTTGCTCTGGACGAGGATAATTTCCTGCTGGAGGGGCGAGGCCAAAGGTTTGCTCAAAACCCCGGCTAACTTTTCAGTCAGCACCTCAAGGCGATTGCTTGTATAAAGGTTAAAACCCGGCATGCTTTCCTCTATATGTCCCC
>CAZIDC010000049.1:0-9645 GCA_964537885.1 uncultured Syntrophaceae bacterium
TGCGTCCAATTCAAAATGAAACAACCCAGCTGAGGATCGTCACGACGAGCATCGCCAGGGGGTAATAACTGGCGCGGTTAAACAAGCCAAAGGCTTCCGCGGAGTTTTTTGTTTTATACAGCCGGAAGGCCGGGAGAAAGAGAAAATAGACACCTGAAAAAGAGGCCCCGGCAAAATAGAAAAGCGACATTTCCTTGAGCCGAACGGAGGGAATCATCAGGCTCATCGCCACCGCCGTCACAAGCGAAATTAAAATGATCCCGGTCGATCCCGATAGGCCAACCTGAACGGGGATGGTCTTGGCTTTGAGCTTCCGGTCTTCTTCCAGATCCGCCATATCATTAGGGATATTCTGTCCCCCTATCTCCCAAAAAAATAGCCATAGGAAAAGAACGATCAGGAAATAGAGCGCCGGGTCTGGGTCTACGGCAAACACAGCGGCCACGGGTCCTGAAGTTTTTACCACTCCGCTCAATATTCCCCGGAGGTGGGTAATTTTCAGGAGCCGGCAGTAGATCGTCTCTAACAGGCAGGCTAAGAGAAAGATAAAAGCACACACCGGGTTCAAGAAGTAGGCGCCCATCAGGGTTAGAGTTCCCCAGGCTGCCATCCATAATACCCCTTCCCGGTAACTCAGTAATCCCTGAGCCAACGGATGGCGGACAAAAACACTATCCAGGTCCGGTCTCGATTCGGCAAGGTCGCCGGACCGGATTTTCTCCCGATCCACCCGGTAGTCGATTACGTCATTTAAGGCATAAACGGCTGTGTAGCCAGAAAAGGCGGTTAGCAAACCCAGGCCGATCACTTCTAAGGGAGGAAAAGTGCCCAGCCAGAGAAGGGCGCTAAGACCGGGGGTGGCCATATCCAGTAACCCATGAGGGGTCCTGGAAAGGGCGAGAAAAAGCTTCAGCCGCGAGATGCCCGCCTGATTTTGAAGTGAGGTGGTTTTCAAAGGATTTTCTCCTCGAAAAAAGGCTTTCTTTATCTTCTCATTTTTTCCTCGCCGCTGGCAAATAAAAATTAAGTGGAGAGACGCATAGGATGAACCGATAAAAAAAAATTGAAACCCTTCCTTGGATTCCTTATAATCTTAACTTGGGGGTCATAGAATGAGTAATGTCTCGCGCCGCGAATTCTTGAAGGTGGTTACTCTGGCAGGAACTGCCGCGGCCATGGGCTGTTCCTCGGAAGCCGCCAGGAATCGAATCCCTTTCATCCTCCCTCCCGAAGATATTATCCCCGGTGAAGCCACCTGGTATGCCACGACCTGCCGGGAATGCCCGGCTGGTTGCGGCCTTCTTGCCAAAAACCGGGAAGGCCGGGTCATCAAAGCAGAAGGAAACCCTCTCCATCCTGTAAACCATGGGAAGCTGTGCCCCAGAGGGCAGGCTTCACTCCAGGGACTCTACAACCCGGACCGCATCCGGGGTCCGATGAAGAAAACCTCCCCGGCCCGATTCGATCCTCTCCCCTGGGAACAAGCAGAAAAGTTTCTTTCTTCCAAACTCCAGGAAATTGTGAAACGTGGAAAAGGGGAACGCATCGCTTTTTTAACCGACTTGACCACTGGAACCCTGAAAGACCTGATTCTCCATTGGCTCTCGGCGTTTGGTTCTAAAAAGTACCTCCCCTATGAACCCTTGGCCCATGAGCCCTTGCGCCAGGCCAATCAGCTCGTTTTCGGCCTCGACGGAATTCCCGCTTACCGGCTCGATCGGGCCGATTTTATTATCTCCTTTGGAGCTGATTTTTTAGAAACCTGGCTCTCCAACGTGGAATACTCCCGGCAGTTCGCCGCCTTTCACACTTGCGGTGAATCTTCGGGAAATCTTTTCATCCACGTCGGCCCCCGGCTCTCGCTGACCGCAGCCAATGCGGATACCTTCCTTTCCGTCTCCCCGGGGGACGAATATTTAATTGCCATTGGAATGGGGCGTATCATTCTGGAGGAAAACCTTGCCCCTACCCTTCCCCAGGCGCAAAAGGCAGCGCTTTTTTCTCTATTCAAAGAATGGCCGATTCCGACCCTAACCTCAAAGACTGGAGTAAAAGAAAAAACCCTTCGTCACTTGGCCCAAAAATTCTCCCGGGCGAGAAAGCCGCTCGCTCTTGCCGGAGATACAGGGCCTCATCCCACGGAAACAGCCATTGCGGCCAACCTTCTCTGCACCCTGGTTCCTGGCACCCGGGAGACAATCGACTGGGAAAATCCCTCTTCCCTCTCCGAATCTGTCCGGGCCGGACAGATAAGAGAACTCCTGGAAAAGATGAAAATGGGAGAGATCGACCTGCTCTTGATCCACCGGGCGAATCCCCGGTTTTCTTTGCCACCCTCCTGGGAGTTTGAAAAGGCGCTTGCCAATGTTTCTCTAATCGTCAGCTTCAGCAGCACTCTGGACGAAACGAGTGAATTGGCCCACCTCCTCCTTCCGGCCAATACCCCGCTGGAGTCCTGGGGCGATTATAGCGCGCGAAAAAATGTCTGGAGTCTCATGCAGCCGGTCATGGGTCCCGTGTTCAACACCCGCCATTTAGGAGATATTTTGCTTGCGACCGGAAGACGGGTCAGGGGCCCCGGGAAATTTCCCTGGCCAAGCTTTTATCAGCTCCTGAGGGACTCCTGGGACCAAAAGAGAAAAAGCTGTCCATCCGCCTTAGGCCGGGAAGTTTTCTGGCAGGAAAGCCTGGAAAAAGGGGGGAGCTGGGAAGAAAAAGAATCCCGACCATCGCCCCGGCGATTTAACTTTAATGGCTTTTCCTTCCCAGGCCCTCCATCGGACAAGACCCCGGATAAAGGATTCCATTTCGTGACTTATCCGACCATCCAGTTTTTCGACGGCCGGGGCGCCAACCTTCCCTGGCTCCAGGAGCTGCCAGATCCAATAACCCAGATTACCTGGGGCAACTGGGTAGAGATTCATCCCGAGACAGCAAAAAAAATGTCCATTCAGAAAGGAGACCTCGTTCTTCTTCGCTCTCCTTCCGGAACTCTGGAAGTGCCGGCTTTTCCTTATCCCGGCGTTCGGCCCGAAATTTTGGCCATGCCCATCGGACAGGGGCATACCGGACGCGGGCGCTTTGCCAAAACCCAACCGGGGAATCCGGTTTCCCTTTTGCCGCCTGACCTTGATGGATTATCAGGGGGACTTCTCCGTTCAACCCCGAATGTGGCTTTAGAGAAAAAAGCCGGCGCGCTGAACATAGCCAACACCGATGGAAGCCTTTATCAACACGGGAGAGGATTTGTCCAGGCCATCTCCCTCGAACATTATCGGAAGCTGAAAAATGCAGGAGAGAAACCGCACCTTCGGCTTCCCTTACCCGCGGGCTACAACCGCCAGGAAGATTTTTATCCCCCCCATACCCATGAAACTTACCGCTGGGCCATGGGGGTGGACCTGGACCGGTGCATCGGCTGCGGCGCTTGCACCATTGCCTGTAGCGCAGAAAACAACGTTGCCATAGTGGAAAAGGAGCAAGTCCTGAGAGGGCGGGAAATGTCCTGGCTGCGCATCGAGCGGTATTTGGAACCGGAGGGGGAGAAAGAAAATTTCCCCCCGGACAGACTGAGAGTGCGCTTCCTCCCCATGCTCTGCCAGCATTGCGACAACGCTCCCTGCGAGTCGGTCTGCCCGGTATTCGCTCCCCACCACAGCAAAGAAGGGTTGAACAACCAGATTTATAACCGCTGTATCGGCACCCGCTTCTGCTCTCAGAACTGCCCCTATAAGGTAAGGCGGTTCAACTGGTTCACCTATACGAGGGCTGAGCCCTTGAACTGGCAGCTCAATCCCGATGTTACGGTGCGGCAGAAGGGGGTCATGGAAAAGTGCTCCTTCTGCGTCCAGCGGATCAAGGAAAGGAAGTTGCAAGCGAAATACGAGGACCGTGAAGTCCGGGATGGCGAAGTCATACCAGCCTGTGTCCAGACCTGTCCCACAGAGGCCCTCGTCTTTGGGAACCTCATGGACCCCGGGAGCCGGATTGCGCGAATGATCCAGGACCCGCGGGTCTACCAGATCCTAATGCATTTGAACACCAAACCCGCAGTCTTCTACCTGAAAAAGTTAGACCGCCAGGGGATTGAACGATAAAGCGACCGATGGACACACTTAAATACAGCGACGTCAGTCGAGAAGTCTTACGAACCCTGTCCCCTCCGGGGAAATCTTATTTTTTCGCGCTGGCCCTTTGTTTCGCCGGAATCCTCTGGGGTGCCTTTTGCTGGGCCTACCAGATCCTGACGGGTTTGGGGGTCACCGGGGAAATGCACCCGGTGAACTGGGGAATTTACTTGGTCAACTTCGTCTTCTGGATCGGAATTGCCCACTCGGGCACCCTGATTTCAGCCATCCTCTTCTTATTCCGCGCCTCCTGGCGCACCGCCATCGCCCGCAGTGCGGAAGCCATGACGGTCTTCGCGGTGATGACCGCCGGCCTCTTCGTTTTTATTCACCTGGGTAGAGTTTGGGTCGTTTACTGGATCTTTCCCTATCCCAATCAGCGCAACCTCTGGCCCAATTTTCAGTCTCCCTTGATCTTTGACATGATCGCGGTTTCCACCTATCTTACCGTAAGCGCCCTTTTCTGGTACACGGGTCTCGTCCCGGACCTGGCAGCCGTTCGCGATCGTGCCCAGGGGATCCGGAGGAAGATTTACGGGATCCTGTCATTGGGGTGGCTTGGAACCCAGCACCATTGGCGGCATCACGGAGGCGCATACCTCTTCTTCGCGGCCCTGGCCACTCCTCTGGTAATTTCCGTGCACAGCGTGGTCTCCTGGGATTTTGCCCTTTCCATCGTGCCCGGCTGGCACAGTACCATCTTCGCCCCCTATTTTGTAGCCGGGGCCATTCACTCCGGCCTGGCCATGGTGCTCACCCTTCTCATCCCCCTGCGGCGCATCTTCAAATTCGAGGTCTTCATCACTCTTAAGACCATGGAAAGGATCGCCCAAACCATCATCTTTACCGGCCTCATCGTCGGTTACTCCTACGGAGTGGAATATTTCATCGCCTGGTACAGCGGGAACATGGTAGAACGAGATACCTTCATCTGGCGGGTCATCGGCCATTACGCCCCCGCCTTCTGGATGATGGTCTTTTTCAATTCGGTTGTCCCGCTGGCCTTTTTATTCAAAAAAATTCGCACTCACATCGGCTTCTTGTTCTGGATTTCCATTCTCGTCAACATCGGCATGTGGTGCGAGCGCTTTGTAATCATCGTCGGTTCCATGGCCCATGAATTTAACCCTTACTCCTGGGGACTGTATACTCCAACCTGGGTGGAGCTGAGCATCATGGTGGGCTCCTTCTGCCTATTCTTTTTCTTCTTCCTTTTGTTCGTAAAATTCCTCCCCTCCGTCTCGATCACGGAGATCAAGGAGGGACTCAGACCGCATGAAAAAGGCGGAGAGAAGGCTGGCGATGGCCTATAAAACGGGTGTGCTGGGCATTTTTCTTTATGCCGACAACTTTCTTGCCGGACTGAAGAGCCTGGATGGATCTGGTTTTCTCATCCAGTCGGTTTTTTCCCCCACCCCCCTCCATGAGGTTCAGGGGGTGCTGGCGAGTAAATCTACCCCGGTCCGCTACTATACTCTGGCCGGGGGAATCCTGGGATTTGTCCTGGGGTTCAGCCTGGCCGCCTACGCCAATCTGCAATGGAATTTTATAACCAGCGGCAAGCCGGTTCTGGCCTGGCTTCCCTTCGTGGTGGTTGGTTTTGAGTTCACCATTCTCCTGGGAGTTCTTGCGACTGTCCTGGGCATGCTGATCCACAGCCGGCTGCCTCGCTTGCGCATCCCGGATTTCTATGATCCCCGATTTACCGAAGACCGGTTGGGAGTCTTCATCCCCTGCCAAAAAATGGAGATCGAGAAGGTTATGGAACTCTTGCGGGGAGCCGGGGCCGAGGAGGTCCGCGAAGTGCAATGAACTTCCCCGAAACCGGAAGAGATTCAAAATTAGCGGATGGAGGGATCATCCTTAAAACGGGCCGCCTGAAGTTCCGCCGTTCAACGATATTTCTTGGCGGCCTTCTTTTGCTCATTGGGGCCACCCAATTCCTGGTGGGGATCACCGGGGATCAGCCCCAACGCGCCTGGCAGGCTTACTTGGTCAATTTTATGTTCTTTACCGGTATCTCTTCCGGAGCGATTCTCTTTGTGGCTATTTTGAACATGACCCATGCCCGGTGGGGGCGTCCTCTTAAGCGCCTGGCCGAAGGGTTGGGAGCCTTCCTGCCCGTTTCCTTTCTCCTCTTCTGGGTTCTCTACGCCGGCCGGGAAGAGATTTTCCCCTGGATTAAAGAGCCGGTGCCTGGAAAAGAAGCCTGGCTCAATGCCGGTTTCCTCTTTGCCCGGAATGGAGCAGGTCTTTTCCTGCTCACCGTTATTTCTCTGGTCTTAATTTATTTTTCAGTCAGGGAAGATAGAAGGCGAACGACTGCGATCGAAGCCGCGGGGAGGCCCGCCTTTGAATTTTTAGATGAACGGGGAGAAAAGAACTGGCGGGCTCAGATGATTCTATCCCCCATTCTGGGGATTTCCTATGCGGTTGTCCTCAGTCTTCTGGCCTTCGATTTGATCATGTCTCTGGACCCCCATTGGCATAGCACTCTCTTCGGGGCCTACTATTTCATCGGCAGCTTTTACACGGCCCTGGCGGCGCTGATCATTCTGTCCGCCCTGTTAAGAAAGCAACCCGGATTTCTAAACCTCATCCAGCCCGGACACTTCCACGACCTGGGAAAGATGCTGCTGGGCTTTTGCTTGATTACCGGAGATTTTTTTTACTCCCAATTTCTGGTCATCTGGTATGGCAATCTTCCCGAGGAGACCCGGTACGTGATTCTGCGGGTGCGCCAGAATCCCTGGGAGCCCCTGGCCTGGGCTGTACTGGGGCTCTGCTTTGCCCTTCCCTTCATCGGGCTTCTGAGCCGGAAAATCAAATTGAAGCCGCCGGCCCTGGCGGTCTTAAGCGCCGTCATTCTCGTTGGCATGTGGCTGGAACGGTTTCTCCTCATAGCTCCTTCCCTATGGAAAGGGCAGGATTTTTTTCTCGGCCGGCCGGAGATATCGATTACGGCCGGGTTTTTAGGTCTCTTGACCCTAAGCTTTGTGTTATTTTTTCGGATGTTTTCCCCTCTCCCCTTTTCCGACCCCCTGTTCAGGAAAAGTCTGGAAGAGGCAGGAAAGGTTTCGGATCCGGGGATAAAACATGGATAGCCCCCTGGAACAAACTGAAAAGTCCAGGCGATGGATATGGCCTGTGGGGTCTGTGGCCTTCCTGTTTTTGGCTTTGATATACTTTTATTATTTTTACCCCTATCAATCCATCGGGCCGAAGCAGCCTATTTATTTCAGCCATCGGGTTCACGCCGGGGTGAAGGAGATTGACTGTCGCTTCTGCCATCCCTTTGTGGACCGCTCTCATAATGCCGGGATCCCCGAAGTCAGCAAATGTTTCCTCTGCCATCAGTACATCATCCCCCTCCATCCCCAGATCGTGCAGGAGAAATGGCATTGGGAAACCAAAACCCCGGTCCCCTGGGTGCAGGTCTACTATGTACCGGATCACGTAAAATTCAACCACCGGCCCCATATCAATGCTAAGATCGATTGTACGAACTGCCACGGAGAAGTAAAAAAGATGGACCGCCTGATGCCGGTAAAATTTAAGATGAAGTTTTGTATCACCTGCCATAAGCAGCTCAACGCCCAGCTGGACTGCTGGATGGCCTGTCATAACTGAAGCGCATAGAGAGGTGGTTTCCTTGCCCTTGCTGAAAAACGAGGTCTTTGGAACGACTAAAGCCTTCTTCCTGAGCTCCGCAGCCTGGATGGTTCTCGGAACTCTGTATGGTTTCACCGCGGCGATTGAACTGGTCGCTCCGGACCTCCTGGGCAACATCTCCTGGCTTGTCTTCGGCCGGATCCGCCAGGTTCACACCAATCTGGTTATGTTTGCTTTTGTGGGCTCAGCTCTTTGGGGAGGGGCCCATTATCTCGTTCCCACGCTCCTCCGCACGTCTCTTTATAGCGAGCGGATCGGCAAGGCCTGTGTTTGGCTTTGGAACCTGGCTATGTTGGCAGGGGTGATTACCCTCTCCCTGGGTTACACCCAGAATCGGGAGTACGCCGAATTAATCTGGCCGATCGATATGGGAGTTCTTTTCGTCCTGGCCCTGATCTTTTACAACCTCTTTCAGACTCTCAAACAGCGCCGAGAAAACCTTCTTTACGTCTCCGTCTGGTATGTATTCGGCGCCATCATCTTTACCTTCTTCAGCTATTTTTTCGGCAATGCGGTTTGGAATCCGGAAACCGGGTCTCTCGGCGGCATGCCGGACGCGATCCTCGGCTGGTTCTATGGCCATAACATTCTGGGTTTTTTCTTCACCCCCCTGTCCGTAGCCCTGGCTTATTACATTATTCCCATCGTGAGCCGCGCTCCTCTCTACAGCCACACCCTTTCTCTCGTTGGCTTCTGGTCGATTCTGATGATTTACTCCCATATTGGGACCCATCATCTCCTGCAGGCGCCGGCCCCAACCTGGTTAAAGGTCGTGGCCATTACCGGCAGCATCGGCATGCTTGTTCCGGTAATGACTGTTTTAATCAATCTCTGGCTTACCATGCGGGGCCGCCTGGGAAATATTCATTCCGAAATCGGGGGAAAATTTGTTTTTGCCGGCAGTGTCTGGTACTTGCTCACCTGCCTTCAGGGTCCCCTGCAATCCCTTCCTTATGTCCAGAAGCTGACCCACTTTACCAACTGGGTAATTGCGCACGCCCACATGGGGGTATTCGGTTTTGCCGGAATGACCGCCCTGGGGGGAATCTATTTCATCCTTCCCAGAATTACAGGGAAACCCCTTTACAGCGTTCGCCTGGCGGACCTCCAGTACTGGCTGGTCTTTATCGGAATAACCGGCTTTTTTACCGTATTAACCGCGGCCGGTCTTATTCAGGGAAACGGGTGGCTGAATGGAGAAACCGTGTACCGCATCCTACCCCAGATTTACGTTTATATGGTCCTCCGGGCTTCTTTGGGAATTCTTATCGTGGGCGGAGCCTTTATCGGGCTTTATAATATTTACATGAGTATTTACCGGTCCAAAGGGGTGGACTCATGAAGGTAACTCCCAAGCTCTTAATCGGAGGGTGCTTGATCATCTTTACGGCCGTGTTCTACATTTCTGTCTTTCTCCCGTGGGTAACTCAAAATGACCGGCCTTCCGATATCTTTCGTTCCCGGAGTGTCCCCGAAGAGGAGGGTCGAAAAATCTTCATCCAGAACGGGTGCTCTTACTGCCACAGCCAGTACATCCGCTCCATAGACTGGGACTTAGGGGCAGAGCGGGTGGCCCAGGCCGGAGATTACATCCAGGACCGCCCCCATCAACTGGGCTCTGCCCGCACCGGCCCGGACCTCTCCCAGGAGGGAGGAGAGCATCCCGACGACTGGCATTTAGCCCATTTTACCAACCCCCGGTATGTGCGCCCGGAGTCTTTCATGCCGCCTTTCGCCTATCTTGGGCGGGAGAAGATCAACGCCCTCATCTCCTATAAGCAGAGCTTAGGGTACAAGGATGCCGACTTCCGGGTTGAACGCCAAAAGTACTGGAAGAAAATAGCCG
>CAZIDC010000049.1:9745-11415 GCA_964537885.1 uncultured Syntrophaceae bacterium
CGGGGAGTATCGGGGGGAATTTTATACTACCAGATCATGAACGGGATTACCGGTACGGGCATGCCCTACTTCAAGCGCGAGCTGGAATCGGAAAAGATCTGGGACGTGGGCAACTATGTGGCCGTGTATTTTATCGGCCAGAGCGACGCGGGCCAAGATCCCAAAGGAATCGACGCTTCCTATATCGGGCCAAGGAAGGAGCCTTAAACCATGTTCTTTTTGAGCTGGATCCTTCTCATTGCTGCCGGACTTCTGGCCAGCATGGGGGTCTTCTTCTGGGCCCTGCGTTCCGGTCAATTCTCTGACCAGGAGAGGGCCCGGTATCTTCCTTTAAGCGACGGTTTTCCTCGCCCCCCGGTGGAGAATCCCGCGAAGCTGTCGCCGGAAGTTTATGCCTTGCTCTTGGCTATGGGTATTGGCTTTCTGGCCCTTATCGGCACGATCGTTCTTACCCTTATCCGGGTAAAAGGATAGGTTCGGGCGATGCGTTTTTTCCCTCTTCTCGACTTCCAATATACCATGCTCCTGATTTTCCTGGGGTTGATCGCTCTGATTTTAGTTTATATCGCCTTTCGGGGTGAAACCCTCCCCGTGGGAAGAAGGGACCGGAAAAGCGCAATCGAAGAATATCCCGAGGGAATCCAGGGTAAAAATCAACCCATTCCCCTGCTATTGATTTTTATCTATGTGGGTGTAGCGATTTGGGCCCTGGGATATGTAATTTTTATTGGCATCCGGGGGATAGCGTTTTGAAAATAAAAATGGTTGCGGGTTATGCGTTGCGAGCTTTTCTTCACTCCGGCTCTTTCTCCGGGTAACTGGGCGGCCGACGCAGGGTGAGGGAGTAAGAAGCATTCATCGGATATGGACAAAGAAAACCAAACCGACATCAAAGGCTGGTTAATTATTCTGGCTCTTGCTTTTCTATTTATCTGCTGGGGTCTTTTTACTTTTTTTACGGTCGGGGATAAGGGCCCCCCTTCCTGGGATTTCGGCGTGGTGCGCGATATCCCCGGAGAATCGCCCTATTCTACTCAGAGGGATCATGAAGGAAAAGACTCCGAACCGCAACCCCAGCATGTTGCCGAAAAACCTTCTCCAGTAACGGATAAATAAGAATCCCATGGTTCAAGGGGCAAGGAAAAGACATGACCATATATTTTAGCAAAATCACCCAGGTAGTTCTTTTGTCCTTTATCCTTCTTTTTCTTTTCCTTTGCGGTTGTGACTACGGCCGGATGAGCGAACAGGAATCTATCCGCCCTTATGAAATTGCCCTGCCGGAAATGCCCAGAGGAACGATCCCCGTAGGAGGAGGATCGGAGGTCTTACAAAAGGGCAACCCGGAGGACCTGCGCAACCCCTTGGCCGCTAATGATGAGGATATAGCCCGCGGTAAGGATGGTTATGGTTATTTTTGTCTGATGTGTCACGGCCTTAGCGCTGATGGAAATGGGACCGTGGGCCAGAGTTTCTATCCCCTGCCCACCAATTTAAAGGGGCCTTATGTTCAGAACCAGCCCGATGGCGCCCTTTTCTATAAGATCAGCTACGGCTTCCGCAGACATCCTCCTCTCACTTACACCATTGCCGAGGAGGATCGCTGGGCAATCATTCTGTATATTCGGTCCCTGAAAAAAATAAAGTAAATTGATTGGGACGCAGATTTT
>CAZIDC010000050.1:0-11059 GCA_964537885.1 uncultured Syntrophaceae bacterium
CTTCTTGCAAAAGTCCGTAATTTACCCTTCGACAGGCTCAGGGTGAACGGGCTTAGGTTGAAATTATTTAGTTTTTCCGTTCGTGGTGAGCTTGTCGAACCACAAAAAAATACTTTTGCAAGAGCCTCAAGTTATAAATAATCGAAATAATTGGTCCGAATGTAGGCATAGTTGCGCTGGATATTTTTTTTGCCCTTGATGACCTCGCCATGGCCGGAAAGAAGCCATTCCGCATCGAACCGGGAAAGCTTCTCGATGGAATCGCGGAGGAGACCTCCATCCCCCCCCGGGAAATCCGTCCGCCCGACTCCCATGGGAAAGACCACATCACCGGTGAAAAGGGCCTTCTTCTCGGGCCAGTAAAGGCTAATCGACCCCGGCGAATGGCCGGGGGTGTGCAGCACCTGAAAAGTTTTTGTCCCCAGTTTCAACTCTCCCTCTTTAAGAAAGAAGTCAATTTTAATGTTCGGCATCTCCATGCCGAAGGCGCCGTAAAACCCCCTTCCTACCTCATGCATGAATTTTTCTTCTTCCTGGTGCAGGGCCATCAAGACCCCTCCTCTGGCAAAAGTCTGGCTGGCCTCGAAATGGTCGGGGTGGATATGGGTGGCGATCAACAGCCGGATGTCTTCAAGCCGGTTCCCGTCCTTTTCCATCTGGTTGATCAGATGTTTAACCAGGTGTTGATGTCCCGGGTCGATTAAAATGGGCAGGTCTCCGCCGATCAGGTAGCTGTTGCAGTTGTTCTCCTGCATGCTCTTCCAGGGATAGGCATAAAGATCAGTGTCGAGTTTCATAACGTCTCCTTCCCATTGCGGATTGCGGAATGCAGATTGGGGAATTTTAAATTCCGCATTACGCTATCTTATGGTTATTTCTTCGCTGCTTTCTCCAATAACTGCTCGATGGTCATGGGCAAGAGGGGCAGCGGGTCGAGATGCCGCCCATCATGCCGGACCTCGAAGTGGAGATGGGGCCCGGTGGATTTTCCGGTGCTGCCCACTCCTCCGATTGCCTGGCCCTGGCGCACGGATTCTCCTTCTTTGGCGATGATCACATTCATATGCCCGTAGATGGTTGTGAAACCGAGATCATGGCGCAGAACGACTATTTGTCCATATCCTGTCCTGGAGTTCCGGGCCAGGATGACCTCTCCGTCCATGGCCGCTTTCACCTCCTGGTAAAAAGGAGAGGCGATGTCAATCCCCCCATGGAACTTTTTACCCCGGGGACCATAGGGGGAATTGATCTTGCCCTGAATGGGCCAGAGGATGTCCAACTCTTTGCCGACCCAGGGGGGTTTCTCGTGAACCGCTTCGCTGGGGAGTTCTGCCGGGTCCGGTTTTTCCTCGGTTTCCAGAGAACGCTCCAGCTCTATTTTTTCCTTGGGTGAAAGGGGAACGGAGGGCTCCACCTTGAGGACCGTTTTGGCTCCCGGGATAAATATTTTACTCCCGACTTTCAAAGCTGATGGAGAGACGAGCTTGTTGGCGGCCATGAGCTTGGCGATGGAAATTTTATAGGCCTCGCTAATCCTGTAGAGCGTAACTCCTTTGCTAACCGGGTGGTAAACGCCAATTTTCTTAGCGATGGCTGGAGGGGCGGGAAAAAGAACGAAAAATAAAAAGACAATCAGGAGATTGAAGAAAACTCCGCAGCTTAACCCTTTACCCTGGCCATAAATTTTCCCGGTATTTTTCCTCTCCATTTTTTAGATTCTAAAATATCAAAGGGAGAGGCAAAAGGCAATCAAATTCCCTTGCCCCACCTTTTTCTTGGCCCTGGCGCAAGCGAAATGGAGCTAAACATTATATAAAGGGGGATAATGAGGATCCAGGGGGTCAGGGATTCGAGGATATCAGCGAGGGAACAGAAAAAACTCCTCTCCCCATTTTATATTGACATCCTTTCCCACCCTTGTCATACTATGTAGGACTTATTGGGGAGGCCAATTTGCGGATATCCGATTTCGAATGGGATGAAGGAAATGCGCTCCATTTAGAACTTGGCCATGGGATTGAGCCGCAAGAAGTTGAAGAAGTTTTTGTTAACAAGCCTCTTTTTAGGCGAACGAAAAAGGGGCATTATGCCGCCTTTGGACCAACCACCGCCGGAAGGTATCTGACAATTATTTTTGAGTTAAGAGGAAAAGGGATCATCCGCCCGATAACGGGTTGGGATATGAAGCGAGCAGAAGTCCAATATTACCTGAGACACCGAAGGTAGAGGGCAATGAAAAAAGGAAGGAATAAAGCTAAAGATTGGTCTGAATACTACGACCAGGCAAACATTTTTGATGAACTCTTAGAGGAACCCGTTGCCTTTAGCTTAGACGATCAACTTCTGCGAGATATCCTTTCCAAGAAGCGGAAAAGAAAACTTCAGAATATCACCATCAAAATGGATCCTCTCCAGGTTAGAACCATTCGCAAATTGGCCACCATCAAGTCTATACCCTATCAAACCTTGATCCGCCATTGGCTGTCGGACCAGATCAGGAAGGAACTGAATCTTTTTAACTGAAGATGAATCAAAGCGTAAAGCGAAATGCTTCCTCGCCGTTAAAGCTCTAAAGAGTGAGGCCATATGGAGAATGAAAAACCATGACCGGAATGGATTTATTATTCAATCCCCGAACCATTGCCATCATCGGCGCTTCCGATGACCTCACCCGCATCGGCGGTCTGCCCATCCGTTTTCTGCGGCAGCATGGTTACGCCGGGAAAATTTTTCCGGTAAACCCGAAATACAAAGAGATTGCCGGGCTCACCTGCTTTCCTACGCCCATAGATATTCCGGAACCGGTTGACTTAGCCCTGATTGGGATTCCACGCCCATTCGTTTTCGATGCCTTCAGGCAATGCGCCGCTAAAAAAGTGGGGTTCGTTATTCTCTTCAGCGCGGGCTATGCGGAAATGGGCGAGGCTGGCAAAAAAGAACAGGAAGAGCTTCGGCAATTGGCCAGAGAATCGGGAATGCGAGTCATCGGCCCCAATTGCATCGGCATCATCAACACCCAGGACCGGGTGGCGACCTCCTTCACGAGCGGCCTGGAGATTGGGTCCATGATCCCCGGATCTATCGGCCTGATCACCCAGAGCGGGGGGATCGGCAACTGCATCTTCACCCGGGGCAACGACCGGTCCATCGGTTTGAGCTATTTCATATCGTCCGGAAACGAGCTCGATTTGGAAGTGGCAGATTTCCTGGAGCACTTTGTCAATGATGGAAGAACGCGGTCCATTGCCCTGTTGCTGGAGGACCTGAAAGATCCCCCCAAATTCGCCCGCGCTGCGGACAAAGCCTTCCGGGCGGGGAAACCGATCGTGGCCCTCAAAGTGGGGCGTTCGGAGAAAGGCCGGCAGGCGGCGGCTTCACACACCGGCGCCATGTCCGGCCCCGATGTTCTTTATGATGGACTCTTTAAACAGAAATCCATTTGCCGGGTTTTCGACGTCGATGATCTATTGGAGGTGGCCAACCTTTTTGCCCGGTGCGATCCCCCTGCCGGAGATCGAGTAGCCATCCTTTCAACCTCGGGGGGAAGCGGTGCCTTATTGGCGGACTTAGCCTCGGATTTCCGGCTTCAACTTCCCGCTCCCTCCTCTCACACCCGGGAGGAGCTGCGCGATCTGATCCCGGCCGTGGCCTCCATTGCCAACCCCATGGACATTACCACCCAGTTCATGAATGACCCGGAGGCCATTTCCCGCTACCTTACGGTTTTTGCCGAGGATGAGAATTTTGACGTCGTGATCATCAACTTCACGGTTTCGACCCCTGAGCGAACCCTTCGTGTGGCGGAGCGGATCGCCGCCATCAGCCCCCATCTGGACAAACCGTTAATCGTCTGCTGGCCCGTTGGCAACATCGTCCGCCAGGCTTTCCATTGCCTGGAGAAAGCAGGGATCCCTCTTTTTTTCCATCCCGCCCGCTGTCTTGCGGCAGTGGGCCATTTTGTCCGCTATGGACTTAACCAGAAAAGGCGTGAGGCGCAAGGCCCTGAGGTCGAAGCGTAGTCCGTCCAAGGGCCAAAGGCGTGTTAGAAGGAAGACAATCCCCGCAGGATCGCCCCCACGACCTCTTCATGGGTTCGCCCGGCACAATCAATCGTCAGGTCGGCATATTTTTTATAAAGGGGCTGCCTCTCCTCGAATAAATGGGCGAGGTTTTGCCCGGGGGCCATGACCACACCGCGGGAACTGAGGTTGGGCACCCTTTTTTTTAGGGATGGAAAATCCAAATCCAGATGGATGATAATACCTGCAGACCTGAGGGACTCCATGGCCGCCGGAGAATAGACGACGCTGCCCCCGGTGGCGATTACGCACGCCTTGCAGGTTATTGAAATTACATGGCGCTCCTCGATCCGGCAAAACGCGGCCAGACCGTCCTGGTCAATAATTTCCTGTAGGGCTCTCCCCTCCTGAGCCTGGATAAAAACGTCGGTGTCGATAAAGTCCCGCGAAGTAAATTTAGCCAGCAGCACTCCCACGGTGCTTTTGCCCACACCGGGCATGCCAATCAAGACGATTTTCGTTTCCTGGGTTAATTTTTGCATGTTTCTTTTTGACCTCTTGTTTGGCCCTTTGGTGAGGAATAATCCTTAATCCGTAGGCGATACTGGGGATATGATACTGGATGTGGTAAGATAATGGAAGATTTTCATCCGAGTACCCCAAAACATTTGGGCCTAAGGGTTCATCTATGGAAAAACTTTTCGCCGCCTGCTCGCCGGGGACGGAGGAATGGGTCGCGCAGGAGCTACGTCAATTGGGATTACCACCCACAGGAACCTCTTCATCAGCGGTTGGCTCTCCGGGGGAGAAAGGGTTGGAGGATGAAGTGGGGGGCGTGGAATTTCATGGTGCCCTAAGTGACGTTTACCGTGCCAACCTCCACCTGCGCACAGCGAGCCGGGTGCTGGTGCGCCTGGGCGAGTTTCCCATTTCCACATTCACCCAACTGCGGCGCCAGATAAGCCGGTTGCCATGGGAACAATATCTTGCGACGGGCCAGCCGGTAGCCCTGCGCGTCGCCTGCTCCAAGTCGCGTCTTTATCACTCGGGAGCCGTGGCCGAACACGTTGCCGGCGGGATGGCCGCCCGGCTGGGGCGCACCCCTTCCGTTCAAAAATTCGACGAGGACGCTACTCTCCCTTCCCAGCTGATCCTGATCCGCCTGGTGGAAAATCGATGCACAATCAGCCTGGACTCGTCCGGGGCAAGGCTTCACCGACGCGGATACCGGCAGGCCACAGCGAAAGCCCCATTGCGGGAGACGCTGGCTGCCGCCATTCTGCTTGCTTCCCAATGGGAACCCACCCGGCCTTTACTCGATCCGTTCTGTGGCTCGGGAACCATCGCCATTGAAGCAGCCATGCTGGCCTTAAAAATCCCACCGGGGCGCGCGCGGCGTTTTGCGTTCATGGGCTGGCCCAATTTCCAGGCCGGTGTTTGGGAAACCTTAAGGGCGGAAGCAGCAGGGCGAAATAACCCCCTTTTGCCGAAAATAATCGCTTCCGACCGCGATGCGGGCGCGGTTCGGGCGGCTCAAGCCAATGCTGAACGGGCGGGGGTGGCGGAGGGGATCGAATTTTCCCGCCGGGCTTTTTCTGCCATTGAGCCTCCCACTGTTCCGGGCTGGGTGATAACCAACCCGCCCTATGGGGTGCGGTTGAAGACCAAGGATGATGTGCGCAAGCTTTATTCTCAGCTCGGCAAAGTTTTGCGGGCCAAATGTCCGGGATGGAGGGTAGCCATACTTGGCCACAGTGCCCGGCTTTGGCATTGCCTCGGGCTGGAGTTTGATCGAGGAATTCCTCTGTGGAACGGAGGGTTGAAGGTAAAACTGGCGAGGAGCACTATTCCCCAGGCTCGTTTAATTCCTGCCACGCAGATCAGAGGCCGGCGCAGCCATATAAACTTATCCAAATAAGGCTACAGGTCATTGGAGAATCCGCCCAAGGCGGAGCACCATCGGCGGGGAGAATAACCCCCTACCAAAACCGGGCGGAAGGAAGTTATAAAGTGAATAAAGTCCCCATCCATTCCACGTTTATCCCGCCGGCCTGCTTAAGAAACCCCCACATTCAGACTGTATTATCCAGCTTGAAAATCCGCACCCTGGGACAAAAAGAGCTGGATTTGCAGGCCCGCCAGATTATCATCGATGCGGGAGGAGGCGTCCGCCTGCTTGGTTTTTATACGGGCCAGAGGGGGAGTTCGGCCCGCGGCTTGGTTCTCCTTCTCCATGGGTGGGAGGGGAGTTCCGGGTCCACATATATCCTGACAACCGGAGGATTTCTTTACCGGCGAGGGTATGATATTTTCCGCTTGAATCTCCGCGACCACGGCGAAAGCCACCACCTGAATGAAGGACTCTTTCACAGCGCCCTTATTGAGGAGACCCACCGAGCCGTTCAGAATATCGCCGATACGAATAAAAACCTTCCCTTTTTTATTGTAGGGTTTTCCCTGGGAGGTAATTTTGCCCTGCGGATGGCCGTGCGGCACGGCCAATATCCGATCCGGAATCTGCGGCACGTAGTAGCCATAAGCCCCCTTCTGGATCCCCGCAAAGCGACCGAGGCCCTTGACCAAGGCTTTTTTCTCTATCGTTCTTATTTTGTAAAAAAATGGAAGCATTCGCTGAAGAAGAAACAATCCCTGTTTCCCCATCGGTACAACTTCAATGAGATGATGAATTGCGCAACCCTTATGGAAATCACCGAGCGCATCCTACCCCTGTATTCGCCCTACCAAACCTCGCAGGAATATTTCAACACGTATACGCTCACCGGCCGGAGTTTTGACGAATTGTCCATACCCGTTCTCGCCCTGACTGCGGCGGACGACCCGATGATTCCCGTGCAAGATTTCTTCGATCTGCAGGGGAACCAAAAATTACACATCCATGTGGAACGATACGGAGGACACTGCGGCTTTTTACAGAATTATCGTTTCCAGGCCTGGTATGAGGAGCTTATCGATCGCACCTTTTTTGCTTTTGCCTGAGGGTGTTAGCAACCCGATCTGCGGAAAAACCAAGGGTTAGTAGGAAGTGGGCCAGGCGTGCAAAAGGTGCCGACCGAGGCCTCGCCCGAGAGCGTTGCAGTGGATTTCCAGCATGCGGATGAGGAAACTCCGGGTTTCTGCGGGTTCAACGATGTCATTGAGACCGAAGACTCCGGCCGCATCCCAGGGTTCGGTGCTTCTGCTCATGTCCTGGAAGAGCCGTTCGAACCTGACCGGGTCATCTTCCCTTCTCAGGTTGTAGACCACATTTACTCCGGGCGCGGGATCCATGAAGCTTATTTCCGCTGTGGGCCACGCCACAAAGACATCAGAATACCTGCCTCCGCCCATATTCAAGTAGGCCTGGCCATAGATCTTACGGATCACCACGGTCAGCTTGGGTACCGTGACCAGGGAAAGGGCATTCATCCAGTTGATGATTTTTCCCGTTATCTTCCTCCGCTCCCCGTCCTTCCCCACCAGAAATCCGGGAGTATCCACTAAGTGGATGAGGGGAATATTGTAAGAGTCGCAGAGGACCAGAAAGCTTGTGATCTTATCACAACAATCCGCATCGAGGGCCCCGGCCCCATATAGGGGATTGTTGGCAATGATCCCCACAGCCTGACCGCCAAGCCTGGCCAAGGCAGTGACGCAAGGGCGGCCAACGCCCGCTTTTAGTTCCAGGAACTTCCCCGCGTCAACAAGGACCTCAATAATCCTTTTCACATCATAGGCCCTGTTGCGCTGCTCCGGCAAGAATTGCAGTATAGAAGGCATCCCCTTACCAGAACCTTCAGGCGCCTTCCCTCCGGGAGGTGTTTCCCCTGAATGAAGGGGAAGGAACGAGAGGTAGCTCTTGGCCAGGTCCAGACACTCCTTCTCCGTTTCCCCCACGGCATCCACCATGCCCGTGATCTCCCAATGCATTTTCCAGCCGCCGAGGTCCTCAGAGGGAGTGTCTTCACCCGTAGCAATCCTTGTCACCTTGGGGCTGGCGACCGCCATGACGGCGCCTTTCAACATGATATTAATGTCGGACATGGCCGCATACCAGGCGGAACTGCCGTAGGAGGGGCCGAGAAGCACGGAGATCCATGGGGCCTCCCGGAGCCGGCGATACTGTGCGGGGTTCTGGCCGCCGTGGGCCATCCCCAGGGCTCCCATGGAATCCGGCATGCGGGAACCGGCGGATTCTCCCAGGAACACGAGGGGCATGCCTTTTTCGCAGGAGACGGCCCGCATGTAATCGATTTTTTTCATGTTGGTCAGGGAACTGGAAGCGCCCATGACGGTCAGGTCATTGGCAACAACCCCCACCGGCCTCCCCTCCACCCGTCCGTACCCTATGATTTTTCCGTCGGAAGGCGTACGGGCTGCCATGCCCGGCGCAGCGGAATGGGTGAATAGACCCAATTCGAGAAAAGTCCCCGGGTCAAAAAAGTACTCGATCCGTTCTCGGGCATTGAGCTTGCCCTCGGCTTTCCGCGCCTTCAGCTTTTCCTCTCCGCCCATGGCAAGCTGGTGTTGTTTCTTTTCCTGAAAAAGCTTCATCTTTTCATGGTGGTTCATTCGCGTAGTCCTCTACCGGCCTATGGTGCTCGGCAACCAAGTGGAAAAGGATGGGACAAGAATGTAAAAAAGCCCGCAGCCGACCAAGACCATTATAAACGTAGGGTAAAGCTTTCTAAGCACATTCTGGGGCGACTCCTGCGCCACGGCGGCTGCGGTATAGGCCCCCACACAGACCGGGGGTGTCAGCAACCCGATGCCGATAAACACCCCGGCGACCACATACAGTTGCATCAAGTCCAATTTGAGCGCCAGGGCTACGGGAAAGATCAATGGAATGGTGACGTACATGTTCGGCACTGCTTCCAGGAACGTACCAAGAATCAGGGTCGCCACCGCCACGGCCAGGAGCAAGGTCAAGGGAGTGACGCCCATGGCGAGGCACCACTGGGTAACCTGCTGGGGAACCCGGGTGTAGGCGAGAATCACGGAGAGAAAGCTGGAGGCGGCGATGATGGCGAAGATGACCGAGGTGGTCAGGGCTGTGCTCCTTAGGGCCGCCCATATCTTGGACCCGTTCAATTCTTTGTGGACGAAGCCGCTCACCAGAGCCGCATAGATACAGGCAACAGCGGCCGCTTCGGTAGGAGTGAAGATCCCGCCATAGATCCCACCCAGAATCACCACCGGCATGAACAGGGCTGTAGAACCTCGGCCTATGATATGCCATCTCTCTCGCCGGGAGCATCTCTTCTCCGGCGTCATGTCGCGGCACAAGACCCGGGAGACGACCATCAGCACGGCCATCTGGAAAAGGCCCGGGAGGATCCCGGCAGCAAACGCCTCGGACACGGAGGCCCCGGTAATCGCACAATAGATAATCGCAGCATTGCTTGGCGGGATCAGGGCATCGATGCCGGCCACGGAAGCCACGAGTGCGGCCACAAACGCCCGGTCATACCCCCGAGCCACCATCAAGGGTATGAATATCCCTCCGATCGTCACAATGCTCGCCAGAATAGAACCCGAGATGGCGCTGAAGAACCCTTCGGTCAGAACCAGGGCAATCGCCAGCCCTCCTCTCCAGTGGCCGACGAAACCAAGGAAGACATCTGCAAGACGGCGGGCCAGACCGCCCTGAACCATCAGGTTGGCTGCCAGAATATACAAGGGAATAGCCAGGAGGATATACTTGGTGGTGGACTCAAACATGACCTGGGAGAGGGCAAACCAGGGAACATGGAGATGATAGTAGCAGATCGCGCCCGCCCCAAGGGCAAAACCGATGAAGACGGGAACGCCAATGACCAGTAGGAGCAGCCCGAGGCCCACACCAAAGGCAAACATCAGTCATTCCCCCTTTGGTTTCCGGAGGACCGTAGATCTTTCGCCAAAGAAATTATCGATTCCGCAAACATCTCGGCAGCGAACAAGATCAGAAGTCCAAAGCCAATGACCAGCGCGAGATAGAAGACCCACATGGGTAAAGCGATTTCGGTGGTCGTTTTGAACCCCATCCGGTAGAATCCCTTCACCCCAAGCACGGCACCATAGAGGAGGATACAGGAACCTATCCCAACTGCGATGGAGATGACGGCCATGAGAACGGCCTTGGCCCGTTCTTTGAGAAAGATTGGAAGCAAATCAACCGACACGTGGAGATTGCGTTTCAAGGCCACCCCCAAAAGGAGGAATACCAGATAGGGCATGAAAAGGGCCGGCAACTCCTCCATAAGCCCCCAACTACGGCTGAAAAACGTTCTACCCAATGCTTCCGCCGCAAGGCTGAGGGTAATTCCGGCCAAAATGATACAGGCCACGGCCAGCAACACCTTCTCCAGGAAACTACTTGCTCTGCTCCACCAGGGCATCTTCACCTCCGACATTTCTGATGAAAAGGCTGGCCAAAAATATTTGAAATCCGGTAACACCTGGACTTTTTCAAACACGTTTCCTAATAGGGTGCACCCAAAAGCACAAAGCCACGGAGGAATGACGGAATAATCTTTGGGCCTTTGCGGCGCCCTGTGAGAAAGAAACCCGCAAATCCATCGGGTGAGGATTTACTTACTTCTTCAAGCCCTGCTGGGCAACTACGGCACTCCAGAATGCCGCGTCATATTTCTTGACCAGAGGAGGGTAGACCTTTCCGACACACATCTCTTTGAGTGTCGTGACATGCTTTGGGCTCAACGTGGCGACCGCGCCGCCCTTCTGTTTTACAAATTCATCCAGATTGGCCTGCGCATCGCCCATCACAAAACCTGTCGAATCTTTCTCGATCCTTGGGGCAACCTTCTTCAATAGGATGTCTTTGAGATCCTGGGGTAGACTATCCCACCATTTAGCGTTTACGACTAAGAGAGAGTCAGGGTAGGCCGTGTAAGGCAGGGTCGCAAACTTAGCCATATCCCACCAGCTATAGGCCTTGATGGCGGATGGCACCGTCCAGACCGCATTGATCATGCCCTGCTGCAATGCCGAGAAGACCTGTTCCGTACCCATCGACACCGTGCTTGCCCCCAAAGCTT
>CAZIDC010000051.1:0-11045 GCA_964537885.1 uncultured Syntrophaceae bacterium
TCTGCGTTTACCCTGTTAGATAGTAAACATCTAACAGGGTGGATCTGCGTCCCATTAAATAAAATCAATGAATCTTCCGGCCTTTTAAACGGGCTGGAAGGGTAATCAGCCCGCCGGGCAGAAGAAACATGACCAAAATCAGAATAATCGAATAAATGACGGGCTCATATTCCCTCGCCGCGCGGATGAGCTCGGGGATGAAAGTCATGAAGAAAGACCCTAAAAAAGGACCCCAGGCGCTCCCGGATCCCCCCACGATCACAAAGATTAAACAATAGATGGATTGCCAGATCGTAAAAAACTCCGGGCTGGTGAAGTTGAAATAATGGGCGTAGAAACTACCGCTCAGGCCGGCAAAAAAGCAGCCGATACAGAAAGCCATTAGCTTATATTTCATGATATTGATACCGATGGATTCCGCCAGGGTATCGCTTTCATGGATGGAGGAAAAGATTTTTCCGATGCGGCTTCCCTCCAGGCGGACCATAACCCAATAGGTGAGCACCGAGATCGCTAAGATAAAATAATAATAGGATAGGCGGCTGGTAAAGTGGATGAAGAGAAAAGGTTCCGGCCGGGGAATATTCGAAATCCCCCCGAAACCTCCCAGAAGGGCGGGCCAATGGACGATGATCAGACGAATGATTTCGGCAAAAGCAAAGGTAATGATGGAAAAATAAACCCCTTTAATGCGCAGAATCGGCAAGCCGATGAGCAAAGCGACCAAAGCCGCGAACCCTCCGGACAGGGGGAAGGCCAGCCAGAAGGGCAGGCCGACCTTCATCACTAACAAGGCGGATCCATAAGCCCCTATGGCCATATAGGCCGCATGGCCCAGGGTTAATTGCCCGGTGGACATGATCAGCCGAACTCCCCATACCGAGGTAGACCATATGCCCGTGGTGATCAGGAGGTTCAGAAGATAAGGATCCTGGGTGACCGCTGGGAAAGCCAATAAGGCCAGCAGGATGAAGAAGGGTCCCCTTGGCTTCTTAAACATGGCCGAAAAGTCCCTGAGGGCGAAAAATGAGGACCATCATGACGATGACGAAACCCAGAATCTCCGTGACGTCGCCGAAGAAAGTGTTGCCGAAGCTTTCCACGAATCCCAGAAGAAGTCCTCCGGCAATGGCTCCGGGGATACTGCCCAGCCCGCCGATGACAACGACGATTAAGGCCTTGATCACGGCATGCATCCCCAGGAAGGGATTGACGAAAAAAAGGGGGGCCAGGAGCGCGCCGGCAGCCCCGGCCAGGGCGGAGCTGATGGCCATGCAAAGGGTAAAGGTTGAATCCACCCCGATTCCCTGGAGGGCTGCCGCTTCGCGGTCCTGAGCCACAGCCCTCATCGCCTGTCCGGTCTTGGAGAATTTAATATAAAGCGCGAGGGCCACCATCAGAAGAATGGCCACTACGATGACCAGAATCCGCTCTTTGGATAAAGTAGCCCCCCAAACCTTGACGACTCCCGTTAAGACCGGGGAAATGGATTTATCGTTTTCCCCAAAAACTAAAAGGGCGAGCCCGCCGATTAACATGGCAACGCCCAGGGCGATAACCAGACTGGGATCGTGTTGATCCCGGAAGGGGCGGAGAAAAAAGCGGTAAACCAGGATTCCCAGGGCGGCGATCAGAATCATGCTGAGAAGGAGAGCAGCGTAGTAATTGAGGCCCAGAGCTTCGCAGAGAAGGTAGGCGGCAAACGCTCCGAGCATGTAGAACTCCCCGTGGGCAAAGTTCAAAAGGCGCATGATGCCATAGATCAGGCTGAACCCTGAGGCAATTAACACGTAGGTTAGCCCCAGCATCAGGCCATTGACCAAAACCTGGACAAAAAAGGGTAAAGTCATCTTTAATCCGTTAAGGCAGCACGGGCATCATTGTGCCCCGGTTGATAAGTTTTCCGCCCACGAGTTCGGAAACATAGACGGGGGTTATGACCTGGTGCTTGATTCCGTAATATTCTTTACCCCCAAATTTCGTCGGGCCGAAGATCGTTTCCCACTCTTCGATTTTTTCCAATGTCTCCTTTAGCCTGGTAGGGTCGATGGACCCCGCTTTCTCGACGGCTTGAGCCAAAACATCTAAAAACACATGGTATTTGGGGGTCACCGGGTCAAAAGGTTTCCCATGAATGGCTATGTAATCCTCATAGTATTTTTTCTGCCCTTCGGTCGTGTAGGCACCCAGGAGGTCATGGGTGTTGCTGATGTGTCCTTCGGTATTGGGCAGCCCGGCGATCTTGCAGAACACTAAAGGATCCACGGTCGTCCCGGAAAAGGTCTTTCCTTTGAACCCGAGCTCGCGCACTTGTTTGGTGATCAAAGCCTGATCCCCTGGAGGAGCGCCGGTGTAGTCGATAAAGTCGGGTTTCTGAACGATCAGTTTGTTGAGCAGAGGGTAAAAATCGGTCGTGCCCCTTTCATAAAACTGGGAGAAGGCCACCTGGAAGCGATTCTGTTCGGCAATGCGCCGGCAATCTTTCTCGATGGACCAGCCGCTGGCATCGTTGGGTTCAATAAAAGCCACTTTCTGGGCGGCGGGATAGGTTTTGTTCATCCAGGGGTACATGCCCTGAAGAATTTCGTTGGAAGTAAGAAGCATGCGGAAACTGTAGGGCTTATCCGGAACCAGCACTTCTTTGGCGTAAGAGTTGGTCAGTAAGAGGATTTTGTTGGCTTCGGTGACGGGCTGGATGGCCAATACCGGCGCGGAGATGATCGGACCCAAAATGATCGATACTTTATCGCGGTTAATCAACTTTTCGGCGGCCATGCGCGCGGTCGATGCGGTTGCTTTATCATCTTCCCAGACGATCTCGATTTTATATCGATCTCCACCCACCTTTAGCCCCCCGCGGGCGTTAACTTCTTTCTGCTTGACGATGATGGCTTTTTGCGCGGCCAAGCCCCAGGTTGCCGCCCGGCCCGAAAGGGGGAAAATGCCCCCGATTTTGAAAACTTTTTCGGAGGCGGGATAGGAAAAAGAAGGAAAAACAAATCCCCCCAATCCAATGATTCCAACCAGGGCAATGGCAAGGCAGTATGTTCGTTTCATGGTTTTACCCTCCTTCTCTGAGAAAAATTTGGTTTAAACTTTTTAAGCGCTTTTCTCGACAGCTTCCAGGACGAGACGAACCAAATCATCGGGATTCGTTCCCGTGAATTGATAACCAGGTTTTTCATAAACCGCTTGAACTTTTTCCTTAATCCTTTTTTCTTCGGCGAAAATCCCTTTTAAGGCTTCTTCCACCTCTTCCAGGGCCGCGGCCGGCGAGCAGAGAAGGTTCCCCGAAAAAAGGAGGTTATGGATAACGCCCTCCTTGACCAAAACCACGGCCCGGATCAACCCTCCTCGCGGCACTTTCCAGATGGTCTCGCCCCGCTTTACCCCGGGGCCCCTAACGCCAAATTTCTTTCCTTCCGTGCGGGCAAGCAGGGTGTCCGGAGAATAGTTCCGGCGGTTTTCCTGTTCATAGGCCATCTCCACTTCATGAAGCTGGCCGAGTTGGAGTTTTACGCCGAAGATTTTTTCAATGGCCTGATGATAAGCTTTCCTGACCTGTTGCAGCGGGACCGGTTGGCCGATTAGCTCTTCCACGGAAACAGCTCGTTCGGCGGCGGATTTGGCCTCTTTATCCGCAAACTTCTCGGGAGGAATGTTCAGGGCCTGGTTGATCTGACCAATGGGTGAAGGTTTGTACAGCAATACGCTGGCTCCGCTCCAAATCTCCCCAAAAAAACTCCCGCCCATCCAGGAAACCTTCCGCCCCTTCACCTCCATGTCGTTAAAGGGCCGGAATTGGGCCTCGATTCCCCAGGTTCGATTAAAGACCTCGCTCATCTGAGTTATCATCATCTGGAAAATTTCGGCCACGGTGGGCGGCAGGCAGTCCTTCCCCACGATGATGTAGGCCCCAAAGAATCCTGGGTAGACTACATTGACATAGTAGGGCTGCAACCGGCGAGTTACGCTGATGTCATGGGTCCGACAGTACTCCAAATTGATGTCTTTTTCCGGGTCGGGGTAGAAGCCGAGGGAAATGCCGATCTTTTTAAAACTGCAAAAGGCCACGGTATCCGGCACCACCCCCTCCACCCGGGCTCGCTGAATGGCCGGATTTAAAAAGGCGGAGTTCTCGTTGAGGTCTACGTATAGGTCGAGCAGTCTCCATTCTTTGCTCATGGATGTCCTCCTTAAACGGGAAGATGCCTCTTCGTCAAAAACCAACCCCGAAACCTCCCGTGGGAAAAACACGGCCTCATGATGCTCAGCGAAGCGCCTCCGACTCCTGATTAACCCCCCTCACCCTTCCCCTCTTCCGCCTCAGGCGGAGAGAGGGCAATCTCTCTCACTGCGCTCTCCCCAAAAGCTCGTTGGCAATAATCTCCTTCATGATTTCATCTGTACCCCCGGAGATCCGGCAAAGGCGGGTATCCCGCCAATATCGCTGGATGGGATACTCCATCATGTACCCATAGCCCCCGTGGATTTGCAGGGCGGCGTCGGCCACCCGGTTGGCCATCTGCGCGGAAAACAGCTTGGCCATGGAGATTTCTTTGACCGGGGGATCCCCTTGCTGGAAGAGCCAGGAACAGTAGTAGACCAAATGTTTGGCGGCTTCGATCTCCGCCGCCATATCGGCCAGCCGGTGGCGGGTTACCTGGAATTGAGCCAGGACCTTGCCAAACTGAACCCTCTCGCGGGAATATCTCAGGGCCAGATCCAGGGCCATCTGGGCTCTGGCGTTGGCATTGGCCGCGGCCAGGAGCCGCTCTCCCTGTAACTCCCACATGATGTGGTAAAATCCCCTTCCTTCCTCCCCTAAAAGAGCGCTGGCCGGCACGCGGCAATCTTCGAAGAGCAACTCGGCGGTGTCCGAGGAACGAAGCCCCACTTTGTTCAACTTGCGGCTAACCGTAAAGCCGGGTGTTCCCTTGTCCACTAAAAAAAGGGAAAACCCTTTGTACCCTTTTTTGTCTCCCGTCCGGGCTATTAAAGTAATGAAATCCGCTCGAACGCCATTGGTAATGAAGATCTTGCGGCCGTTGATCACCCATTGATCGCCGTCTTTTTTCCCCGTCGTCTGGATTGCGGCAACATCCGACCCCGCGTTGGGCTCGGTAATCCCCAGACAAGCAATCTTTTTACCCTGGTTGGCGGGAAGAAGGTACCGTATCCTCTGCTCTTCCGTGCCGAACTTGAAAATCGGGGGTGTGGCCATTTCACTATGAACGCCGATGGCCGATCCGATAGAGCCCATTCCGCACCGCCCGAGTTCTTCGGCCAAAATGATCGAGAAGAAGAAATCACAACCCTGGCCTCCATACTCCGGGGGATAGCGGAGCCCTAAAAATCCCAGCTCTCCCATACGGGTGAAAACGCTGTTGGGAAACTCCTCGGCCTCTTCCCACTCCTCCGCATGGGGGGTTAATTCCTTCTCCACGAATTTTCGCACCGCATCCCGGAATAATTCGTGTTCTTCAGAAAACAGAGGATGTTTCATTCTTCCTGTTTTTAAGAAGCTGAAAAATAATCTTCTTAAAGTAGTCTTCGAGGTAGGTCGCACCTAATATATATATATCCGCTTTTTAAAAGTCAACTTTTTTCGAATACCTTTTGCAATTCCGCCATAAGAAAGGCAAAGGCATGGCAGGACAGATTGGGAGGCGGGGGAAAGACGTTTAAAGGAGGCCTTTAGACAGGGAAATTTCCCTCTGAAAAGAGGCGGCCCCGGAAATGTTCAGCGGCCGCCTGTCATTCATTTTCTCTCCGGGTTGATTATTTTTTCTTGGGGGCCCCCTTGGCGGGTTTTTCAGCCTTCGCCGGCTCTTTCACCTCGACGGATACGGCGATCATTTTATATTGAACGGTGACCTTGGCTCCCTTTTTGATCTCCCCGCCGGTTACTTTTACATCTTTATCAAAGGCAATTTCATGTTTTTCGTCCTTCCCCTTCAGCACGGTGATGTGGTCCCCGTCAAACTCCAAAACAGGCCCGGTTACCTGATAGTTTTTAGGGGCGCCGGCCAGGGCGAAGGAAGCGATTAAAACTACGATTCCTGCTGCCAACATGATCCGTTTCATAGAATCCCTCCTTTGAAAATGAAATTTGGCGGAATCATATTATATGCGCATAAAAAAGTAAATAGAGAAAAACAACCGGTTATCACCTCCGGCCGCCCCCGAAGAGCGACCCCAAAACCCCCCGGATGATCTGCCGCCCAATCTGACTTCCGATGGCATGGGCGGCGCTTTTTGCCACGGCTGAAATCAGATCTCCGGTCTGGGAGCGGCCGCCGGAGGCCTTTTCCTTTTGGACGGATATCTCTTCGGCTTCCTTTTGTGCGGTCCTCTCCTTCAGTTTTTCATAGGCCGATTCCCGATCGACGGTTTTTTCATAATGGCCGTAGATCGGGGAGTCTTTGGTTATTTTGCTCCGCTCTTCTGGGGTAAGGGGCGTCAGGCGGCTGTGGGGAGGGCGAATGTATGCCCGTTCCACCTTTGTGGGCGCGCCTTTTTCATCCAGAAACGAGATTAGGGCCTCGCCGACTTCCAGCTCGGTGATGGCTTTGGCCACGTTCAGCTTGGGGCTGGCGCGAAATGTGTCGGCCGCCGCCTTTACATTCTTCTGATCTTTGGGCGTAAAGGCCCGGAGCGCATGCTGGACCCGATTGCCCAGCTGCCCCAAAACGGTTTCCGGGAGATCGAGAGGATTCTGGGTGCTGAAATAAACCCCCACTCCTTTCGAACGGATGAGGCGGACGACCTGCTCGATCTTATCAACCAGAATCTTGGGCGCGTCATCAAAGAGCAGATGGGCCTCGTCGAAAAAAAAGACCAACTTCGGCTTCTCCGGGTCCCCCACTTCGGGAAGTGTCTCGAACAGTTCGGCCAGCATCCAGAGCAAAAAGGTGGCATAGAGCTTGGGAGATTGCATCAGCCTGTCGGCGGCGAGAATATTGATGACCCCTTTCCCTTTGGAGTCGGTCTGCATGAGGTCCTGCAGATTCAGGGCCGGCTCGCCGAAGAATTTGTCTCCCCCTTGTTCTTCGAGGGCCAGAAGGCCGCGCTGGATCGCTCCCACGGAGGCGGAAGAAATGTTCCCGTACTGGGTTTTGAATTGGTCCGCCTGATCGCCGGCAAATTGGAGCATGGAACGCAGATCTTTCAGGTCGAGGAGAAGCAGGCCGTTGTCATCGGCAATTTTGAAGACGAGGGTAAGGACGCCGCTCTGGATCTCGTTGAGCATGAGGACGCGGCTCAGAAGCAAAGGGCCCATTTCGGAAGCAGTGGTGCGGACCGGATGGCCCTGCTCACCGAAAACATCCCAGAAAGCCACCGGGAACCCCTGGAAGCCGAAGTCTTCCAGACCCAATTTCTGAATCCTTTCCTTTACCTTGGGGTTTTCGCCGCCCGGAAAAGGAAGGCCGGAGAGGTCTCCCTTGACGTCCGCCATAAAAACCGGCGTTCCGATGGCGCTGAACTGTTCGGCCAGCGTCCGCAGGGTAACGGTTTTCCCGGTGCCCGTGGCCCCGGCGATCAAGCCATGGCGGTTGGCCATTTTGGGAATGATGGCGATTTCCGACTTCGCCTTGCCAATCACGAGAGATCCAGGTTGAATACCCATATTCCCTCCCCATTTGTACTTTTACAAAACCAATATACACGGGAAGAAAGAACCCTGTCAATGGATTCGCGCTTTTGAAATAGTTTGATTTTTTCCTTATTTTTTTGATAGATTCCGATCAGCATCAAGCCAAACCATTTTTCGGGTTTCCTGAATATGAAGGGCAAGGAAACACTGTAGTTGTTTTAAAAGCCGTTACATCCCCCTTCATCCCCCTTTTGCAAAGGGGGAAAAAGCGGAGTCTTCTATCGAATCCATCCAAAAAGGTTTCCTCCCTTTGAAAAAGAAATCCTATAAAGGAGTCAAGTAAAAAATGGGGGTTGGAGAAGAAAGATATTCACATTGAATCCCCTGTTTCACTGCCCATCTGTGCTTGTTTGAAAACCATCTGAGAGTTATAAGGTTTTCCGGATTTCAGCATGGCCAACATAATCTGAAGGATTTTTTTTCAACACAAATGAGCACTTTCTTTTTTGTTTTTCCTTGAGCGCATTTCTGAAGGGAATTTTGGCACAAGTTGAAATTCCGCCGTAAGAAAGGCAAAGGCATGGCAGGACAGATTGGGAGGCGGGGAGAAGACGTTTAAAGGTAACCTCCCTGATCCGTTGGTTGCTTTGAATTAAGCAAGGGCAGTCGCCTGTGGCCCCGCAAAGGCCGAACCTCTTAGGGGCGTGCGCCGCGCGCCCCTATATTCTCGATTCCGCATTGCGAATTCCGAACTCCGCATTCCTTTGTGCCGCATCCCGCATTTGAATCATTCCATATCCAGTGGATAAATAGGACGGCGTATTTTGTGGTACGTGAATCGCTTTAGGTCCCGGGAAGCCAGGCCGCCGCTGTCCACCAACATGACTGCCCGGGAGATGGGCTCGAAGGCGGCGCGGAAATGATGCCAGGATTTGACCGCTACCACCGAGCAGGTCCGGGGATCGATCTTCTGGCTCAGAAAAACCTGGAGGTCGTAAACCTGCATATTGTGCGTCGTTATTAGAACCCGCACCCCTCCGGAGCGAAGAACGGCGGTAGGGCCCATTGAGAACTGAACCCCTTTGCTCATGGGGCCCTGGGCGATAAATCTTCCGTCGCTCACATGTTCGACGGTTCCCCGAACCCTCAAAGAGGGGCCGTACGTTTTCGGGTCGATTTTCGCTCCCAGCGTAATTTCCACCTCCCGGCCCGCCCCTGCAGCAATGCAAGCTTGAGCGGCTTCCGGGTCGGGCACGCAGCCGAAGGCCGAATGGTTCAATTGGCTATTGATCATGGCCTCCAGCAATCGAACCGAATCCCCGTATCCCCCCGAACCGGGATTGTCGGTGAAATCCGCCAGGACGAGCGGACGGCCATCTTTTGGTTCTTTCCCGGCCTCGGTCATAGCTTCCTTCAGACTGTAGAGGGGGACCGTGATTTCATGCCGAGTATCCCAGACCTCTCTCATTAATTCTTCGGCAACACCTTTGAACCGGGAGGCGTCTTCATGCGCCGTGATGGTCACGGAAGGGCCGGCATCGCCGATATCGGCCCAGACAAAGCCGGCGCAGATGGTGATGGCCAATACACCCGGGTTTTTCTGACGCAACTGATCGGCATGGGCCAGAATTCTGGACATGGGACCCCCCTGGGTTCGCCCGTAATCCAATCCTTCCAGAACGGGGGCCCGCCAAACCAGGGAGCGGGGTCGTACCTCCCCGTGCATGGCGCGCTGGAGCAAATCGGCGGCTTCCATCCCCCTTTCGTATTGATCGATATGGGGGTAAGTCCGGTAGGCGATGACGATATTGGCCAGTCGGGCCATGGCGTCCGACACGTTGGCATGGATGTCGAGGCTGATGGCGATGGGAACCTCCGGCCCGAGTTTTTCCCGCAGACGCCGCAGGAGGTCTCCCTCGGCGTCGTCCTGGTCTTCGGTGACCATGGCCCCGTGAAGGGAAAGGAGCACCCCATCGAAGGGTCCTTCCTGGCAGGCTTCGAGCACCGCTCCGCTCAGATGGGCCCAATCTTCGGCCGGGGTTTTCCCGCCGGGGGTTGCGGCGGCGGCGATGGGCTGCACCAGATCCCATCCGAATTTTTTCGCCGCATCGAGGTGGGCCCCGATTTCCGTGCGGGTACCGGACAGGGCTTTGGCGATCTCCTCCCGCCGGTAGTAGCGCCGCGCCTTGTATAAGGAAAGGGTTGTGGGCAGGATGCTGAAGGTGTTGGTTTCATGGCTGATCTCCGCGGAAAGGATTTTTCTGGCCACTTTCTGTTCTCCTCCCTGACTTGCGGTCTTCGGGGCGGTTCGCGAACCGCCCCTACACATTCATTATTTCTCTGGACTCCGTACCCCATAAGGGCGCGCGCCGCGCGCCCCTACAACATCCCCCACGGTTTTTATTCATTCCGCATTCTCAGTACAGATGGCAGGTCACATACCCTTCTTCATCCCTCCGCTCCGGCGGGGCCTTTTGGCTACACTCCGGCTTAGCATAGACACATCGGGGATGGAACGTGCATCCGGAGGGCGGGTCGAGGGGGTTCGGAAAGCCGGCTCCCAGATGGAGTTCCGGCACTCCCAGGCCGGGCTCCGGGGTCAGCACGGATTCCAGCAGGGCTTTCGTGTAGGGATGACGGGTTTTTTTAAAGATCCGGTCGGTGTCGGCTTCCTCCACGATCCGGCCCAGGTACATGACCGCAACCCGGGTGGCCAGATGCTCCACTACCGCCAGGTTGTGGCTGATGAGAAGATAGGTGAGCCCTAACTCCCGGTGCAGGGAAATCAGGAGGTTCAGGATCTGGGCCTGAACGGAAACGTCAAGGGAGGAAGTGGGCTCATCGCAGATCACCACATCGGGACGCATGATCAAGGCCCGGGCCACGGCCACCCGCTGGCGCTGCCCCCCTGAAAGCTGGCCGGGGTAGCTGTGCAAGACCCGCTTCGGCAATCCCACCAGGTCCAGGATCTCCTCCACCTTGCCGCGCCAGGTGGAGGAGTCCCCCACCTTGTGGACTCGCAGGGGAAGGGAGACAATCGAATGTATGGTCTTGCGGGGGTTCAAAGACGAATAAGGATCTTGGAAGACGGGCTGAATCCTGCGGGAGATGGTCCGGCGGTCCTCTTTTTTCAAGGCCTTCCCGTCGATCAGGATTTCGCCGCTGCTGGGCGGGAGGAGCCCCAGAAGAATCCGGGCCAGCGTGGTCTTGCCGCATCCCGACTCCCCCACCAGCCCCAGGACATCTCCTTTTTGGATGCAAAGGGAGACCCCTTTGACCGCATGGAGGGCTCTCTTGCCCTTGAAAAGGCCCCGGGTCACCGTGAAGGTGCGGTGGATGTCGATTAATTCAAGGACCGGTTGGGGAGATGGGGTCATGTGCCGCTTCTATTTATGAGTTCGGAGTAATTTAGTTCGGAGTTCGGAGAAAAAGCAACCCGGGTAGTTAG
>CAZIDC010000052.1:0-11027 GCA_964537885.1 uncultured Syntrophaceae bacterium
TCCCACCGGGCATGAGACATCCCGCTGGCGCTGGACCGGCAGTTACCGCCAGAGGCCCGTTAGGCAGGGTGTTAAAACTGACGTTGACCACTTTCTGGCAATAAGGCGTGTAGGATTGAAGAGCCGCATAACTCAGGGTGTCCTTGATGAATTTTTGATTCAAACCAAGCTTGGGTTCCTTGACCCTGTGTTCAGAATCCCAGAGTTTCTCTCCGGTTCTAACATCTTTCAGCTCAAACCGTGCTCCCACGGACATGGAGGCGTATGCTACCAAGTAAGTGGTGCTGAAATCCGTAACCGTCGCGTAAAGAAGGGCATCCACCCCAAGGAGCTTTCCTAATTCCTGGGGAGAGAGGGAATGAACCTGTCCGGCCTCTCGAATCTCTTTGGTTAGCAGCTTTTCATCGATATGAACGAATGACGAAGTCTCATAGCCTTTCTGGGATAACTTCTTTTGGATAAGGGGACGGAATATATCCTGGGCTTTCAGGCTGACGGTTTCATTCAGCACCGGCAGAACGGCGACGGAGCGCGGGGGATGCGTCTTGTAGTCCGGGACCAATGAATAATGGGGTCCTTTCGCGCAACCGGCAGACAGAGCCCATACTCCGAAGAATAACCCCCAAACCAATATTCTCCGTTTTTTCATTGAATGATAGTCCTT
This sequence comes from uncultured Syntrophaceae bacterium, assembly GCA_964537885.1. GTDB lineage: Bacteria > Desulfobacterota > SM23-61 > SM23-61 > SM23-61 > CAZIDC01. The sequence goes on from CAZIDC010000052.1 coordinate 665, forward strand.
TCTTTCCGGCATCCATTTTTTTCACCGGGGAGATAGGTTGATTTCAACGGTATTCCAGGTGGTGCTGGTTACTTTGACGACAAACTCTTTAAAACTCTTGCGACTGATCTCTGCGGAGAGGGATTGAGCGCTTCCCCTCACATCTACATCCATTTTGGCAACATTGCCGGAGAAACTCCGTTCATAGATTCTCTCGATCCCGCGCACCTGCCCTTTGAGTATGTCTTTAAACTTGCGCAGATCCTCTTGGCCGGAAAGGCCGCTGATGATGATCTGGACTAAGGTCGTGGCCCCGACCCGCTTTTGGAAATTCTTGATGATGTCATCCATCATTTTTTCAGCCATTTTGGCGCTGGCCCGTTTTAGAGCTCCCACCCCCCCGGTCACTTCGTCGATGTGGACGGCGGCCGCATGCTCTGCGCCCGAAGAGAGCACCGTTCCGTTATCGGTCTGGATGGCCCGCAAAGAAATATTGGCCTGGACCGATTTCATGGCCGTTCCGGCCACGAGTCCGATTGATTTGGCCAGGGCCTTCCCCACGATAACCACTTCGGCATCCGCCTGTTTGCCCAGGGTTATGGCCGCCCGGTCGTTCAACTCCGCTACCCGGTAGGCGGGGGCCACCTTAATGTTTTTGGACTGGGCATTATGATCGACCATCTCAAACCCTTTCTCCCGAAACCGGTCCATGATCGTATTTTCCGCGATGGTCAAATCCGCCTGCTCCCCTCGATGATGCCCCCACCAGTAATAGTAATGTTGTTTGCCGATATTTTGTTCGGCGATCAGGATCATGATCCGGGGTTTGCCTACCTGATCTATAAGCAGGCCTAAAGCATCGAGTTTATCCTTAATCGAGCCCGTGGATACGGTAGCTTGAATGGTTACTTCATAAACATTTTTCCCCGCATTTTCATTAATAATTTTGTAATTTTGGACAAACCCATCGGTCTTGGTGTAAATTTCGTCATTCAGCAGTTGGAAATTTTGGACCCGGGTTTCGGCGAGGACCATCGTTCCCACGGCCTGCTCTACTGCTTTTGCCAGAGCGTCCCTTACGGCCCGGTCTTTTCCGATCAGCGCGTCATTTCCTTCAAACCACCCCTCCCCTTTAGACGTAACCACCTGGACCTCTTGCCCGCTGGCCCCGACACTCCAGGCCAGCAGAAAAAGGGCGACGAAGGACATGGTGAATTTTTTCTTTCTCAAAAGGTTCACCCCTTTCTCAGAAGAAACGCAACTCATCCTTGAGCTTGCGGATAATCAGCAGGGCATCGGCCCCCGATACAGTGCCGTCGGGGGCAAACTCTCCGGTCGACAAGTCCTTTGCTTCCATAACTCCGCGGGAAGTCATGGCCATTATGGCGTTAAAATAAGGGAGATCGCTCCGTAAGTCCGGGAAGGGAGATTTGGACCCGATGAATTTTGTGGCCAATTTCTCGTCGCCGCTCACCTTGATCAGAATATCTTCGATCATCATGGCGTAAGCCGCGCGGTTAATCTTGTTGTCGGGGAAAAATTTGTGATCCGGCGAAGGCTCAAGCCCGCGCACCCCTAATTTCATCACGGTCACAATGTCTGTGCGCAAAACATGATTCTGAATGTCCGTTGCGGCTTCCGCTTTGACGATGCGGTCCGCTTCGAATTTTTTCCCTGGAGCCTGAAAACTGGTATCGAATCTCTTGGGGGTTCGTTTTTCGTAGAGCTTTTCCAAAAGCAGTTCTTGAATGAACAAGGCCGCCACATCCGCCCGGGAAATCTCTTCGATTAGAGCGATCTTTTTCCCGATCAATGATCCCGGGGCAGCCCGTTGAATTTTTTGAACCGCCTTCCATTCGCTGTCCGCCTCGATAAGATATTTATCGTTGAGGTCCAGAACCTTCTTGAACATTTCACCGGCTTTGTCAAAGTTGAAGGCAAACTTATAAGCTTTTCCCATATAGTAATAGATCGCCGAGGATTTGGCGTTGATTTTGATTGCCGCTTCAAACTCATCAAAGGCCTTCTCGATCCATTTTTCTTTTCTCTCCAGGGAATAGAGTCGGATCATGCCCACGTGGGCGTTTACTTTATCATCGGGCTTGGCGGCCAATTTTTTGCCTTTTTTCATATTCTCGTAAGCTTTTTCGAAAATTTTCTGGGAGCCGAAAATAAGCCCCATCCCTACAAAGGCCGGAGAATACTTGCGATCGAGCTGGATGGCCAATTCAAATTCGCGCTGGGCCCCCGATAGGTCGCCTTTTTCCAGTAACTTGTTGCCGGAAAAGACATGATGTTCTGGCGTATCCAAAGCCGCTTCCGGCTTTCGAGGAGGTTTAGCGCAAGAGGTCATCATCAGCCCCCAAGCAACTATGACGAAAGCCACCATCAAAACCAACCAGATACCCCGCCGATTCATAAAAACCTCCTTTTACAAAAATGAGTATTGTCAAAACCTAACCACAAAGAACACGGAGGAAATATTAAAAATCAATTGGTTATTCGAAATTTTAATTCCCCCCGCTGTGCCCTCTGTGGTTTCATATCCTATCCTCTTTTTTTCATAAAACTTTTGACATTACCAATCTGCGTTCATCTGCGTCCCGCAATCATTTAAAAGAATCAATCCACGACCACGAGCACGCGGCACTGCTCTAAAAAGCTAAGGTTTTTTGACAGGTCCTTCATTCCTTGGGCGTCAGCGTTGCTGATGACCAGATCGCTGCTTCCCGAACCGCTGACTTTCACGGCTTTGACCAAGAGGGGATTAGCGGCTACCCGGTCATTTTTCTTGGCTCCATCCAGGTCTTTCACGTATCCGACAATACCATACTTTGTGGCCCATTCCTGGGAGACAAATGCCGACCCGTATACTTCCCTCCCTTCTTCGTCAAGGATTTTGGGAGACATCGCCGGGCGCAGGTTCAAACCTCGACCATCAAACACGACCCCGGTATATACTGCGTTCCCCGATTTAGGGACGCTTTGAGTTCCGAAGGACGTGGGTGGCAATACCGTTTGGACTAAGGGGCCGGCCATGTTAATTTCGAGCATTACCTCAACTGCACCGTCAGAGAGATAACGGGTGTTAACCACCCGGGCTCCCCGCACAATCCCTTGAACCTGCGTTCGAATGACATCGCTCTGGGTCATGGCGTTTACCACGAGCGTCTGGGAGTCTATGCGGACTCCCTTGATGGTCTCCAGAATATTTCGGAGGGCATCGGCCTTGGCTGCGCGCTCCGCCCCGAGTCTTGCGGCAGCGATGTTGGGAGCGTCAGGATTCGGGGCTCCGCTTCCCGTGGCTTGGAGAATCTGCTCAGCCCAGTTAACTTCACCATTGCCAATCGTCTCGATCAGAGGCTGTTGCGACCAAGCCACAGAAGCAAACGAAAATAAAAAAAACGCCGCAATAAAAACATGCGCCATCCATTTTTTCCCCTTCATCTCTACCTCCTCACGGTTCAAAATTTTTTATCCCTGATTCATTCATTATCGAATAAGGAATTAGCTGCTGACAAAGATTCACCCTGTTAGATGTTTACTATCTAACAGGGTAAACACAGATTTTCAGGATGTTTAATAAAAAGATTCACAGAAAATATATATCTGCGAAAATCTGATGGCCTCGTAAAAAGTATCTTAGATCGTCACCCCGGCGAAAGCCGGGGTCCAGAACATCTTGAAATAACTGGATTCCGGCTTTCGCCGGAATGACGAATTCTTGGGAATTTCGACTTTTTACGAGATCATCAAAATCTGCGTCCCAATAAATTGATTCCCATCGGACCGATATTTTATTAAACCAATTAACTCGACTTGTCAAGCAAATTACTGGCCTATTCCCATCCTGTTAAATCCGCTATAGAATAGCATTTTTCTTAAGGAGAAAGCAAAAAGCGCGTCCTCTTCTGTTCCGCTTTTTTTAGAAAAGGGTTAAAAGCTTATTCAGAACAAACCTCTTCTAACTCCAGGTGTTCCAATAACTATTTGAAACGTTTTTTATGGCATTAAAAAATTGAATTGACCCGGCGACTTTTCTCCGGAAAGGATTGCATTTTTTCAGCACTTTTGTTTAAAGAACAATACGCTCTCTATTAAGAAAGGACGCGACCTTCCGCCCAATCAGGACCCTGCTTTCCGGGTCCGGAGAAAACCAGGTAATTTCCGGGTCGGCTTTGAACCATGTAATTTGCCTTTTGGCATACCTCCTCGTATCCCGTTTAATCAAACGAGCGGCCTCCTCCAGGGAAATTTTCCCGGAGAGGGAGGAGACAACATGTTTATATCCGAGCGACTGGAGTGATTTCAGATGGGGTAGGTAGCCTTGATCAAGGAGGTTTTTTACCTCCTCCACCCATCCCCTTTCCATCATGATTTCTGTGCGGATTTCGACCCTTCTGTATAACTCTTCTCGCTCAAAAAAAAGGCCGATCTTACAAACTTCATAAGGGGTCTCTTGAAACCGGTGTTCTTTTTGGAATTCGGATATCTTTCTTTGGCTTTGGCCGTGAACTTCCAGGGCGCGGACAATGCGCATCCGGTCTTGGGGGTGGATGCGGGCCGCGGCTTCCGGGTCCAGTTCTTGAAGTCGAAGATGGAGGAATGGGCTGCCCTTGGTATCGGCTTCGAGGTTAAGTCCCGCACGAAAACCAGGATTGGCCGCCGGTCCCCGAAAGAGACCCCGGGTCAAGGCTTTCAGGTAGAGGCCCGTGCCTCCCACGATAAAAATTGGCTTCTGGCGTTTATGGAGGATGCGAATAAGTTCGCCAGCCTGCCGGCGAAATAATGCGGCGCTATAATCTTGATCAGGATTGAGGATATCGATAAGATGATGCGGAACGATCCGCCGATCCGCGGGAGAAGGCTTGGCCGTCCCGATGTCTAATCCCCGGTAAACCTGAACGGAATCCGAGCTGATAATTTCGCCCGCGAACTGCTGAGCAAGGGATAGGGCCAAGCTGGATTTTCCCGCTGCCGTCGGACCGACAATGGCTACCAATTTTGGTTTTTCCATTAATTTAAGATTTACCGCAGAGTACGCGGAGAACGCAGAGATACTAAGGAGTCCATAATTGATTAGACATATTCTTCAGTTAAATTGTGGTCACCGTTCACCCTGAGCTTGTCGAAGGGTGCGTTGCGAGCCGCCCATGCTTCGACAAGCTCAGCACGAACGGCTGTGGATTCACTCTACGGTGTCCATACAATTATGGACCGATTAGTAAATTTATCGGGACGCAGATTGTCGCAGATAAACGCAGAGAGATATTTTCTGTGATTTTTTTTTATTTTTAATATCCTGGAAATCTGTGTCCAACAAGGAAATTCCTTTTTTTAACTTTAGTCCCGTCTGCGGTGGGATCATTTTATACCTTTAGCTTTATTGCAATCTATCCTCTGCGATCTCCGCGTTCTCTGCGGTGAATGTATTTATTTTCTTCCGAACATTTTTTCCAGGTCGGCAATGGTAATCTTCATCATGGTGGGCCTTCCGTGGGGGCAACGGGAGGGCGATGCACAATTCTGCAAATCGGCCAAGAGGGCCAACGCTTCTTCCGCACCCAACGTTTGCGAAGACTGGACTGCGCCATGGCAGGCCATTTTCTGCAGAAGTGGATCAAAGGAACGTTGGAGGTCCGCTTCTTTTCCCCAGGAAGCAAGCTGCTGGATTACCTCTTTCAGGGTTTGAATCGGTTCCCGTTTGGCTAAAATCTGGGGGACGGATTTGACCCAGAAGGACTGCCCGCCCGATGGCTCGACAAGAAAACCAATTTTTTCGAGATCCTTAAGGTGTTGTTCCGTGGCTTTGGCTTCCTCGAGGGGCGGTTCGATCAGCTCTGGAAAAAGAAGGGGTTGGGTTCGAATCGAACCCAGGTCAAATTCCTCCAAGAGCCTTTCCATGAGAATCCTTTCATGGGCGGCATGCTGATCTACTAAGGTCAATCCATCGGAGGATTCAAAAACAAGATAAGTTTTGGCGATCTGCCCGAGAAAAGGTGTCCGGGGATGGGCATCTGCCCTTTTGCCCCAGGGGACATCGCGGAAGGCTTCAACGGGGGAGAAGGAGAACGATGCCGCTGTTTCTCTTTGGGAATAAACTCCGGAAGTTTCCCTTGATTCTTTGGAGATACCCCGCAACTCCTTCAGCCAGGGGGCTTTTTCTAACATGGCTCGGATACTTCGAACAACTGTGCGATGCACGGTTTCCGAGTCAACAAATTTGATCTCCCATTTACTCGGGTGAACGTTTACATCAATCGCAGCCGGGGAAAGCTGAACGAAAAGGATGACGACGGGGTATCGGTCCTTGGGGATAAGATTGCGGTAAGCTTCCAGTACTGCGTGGGAAAGTAAACGATCGCGGACGGGGCGCCGGTTGACAAATAGATGGATTCCCCGGGCGTTGGGCCGATCCAATCCAGGTTCTCCGGCGTATCCGGAGACTTCAATCTCTCCATTCTGCAACTGGAAAGAATGCATCTTTCCCCCCGCTTCTTTTCCCAACGCTTCGCCGAGGCGGGCAGAGGGATCTCGACGTACCGGGTAATTGGCTAAAAGCTTCCCGTCGTGCAAGAGCTGAACCCGCGTTTGCGGGTTGGCCAAAGCAATCTTAGCCAAGACCTCCCCGATATGGCCCAGTTCCGTCCCCTGGGTTTTAAGGAATTTTAGGCGCGCGGGGGTGTTAAAGAAAAGGTTCCGCACTTCTATGGTGGTTCCGGTGGGGGAACCGATCTCCGCCGAACCTTGCAGAACCCCTGCTTCGCTTTTTATTTCCACCCCGGCCAGTTCCCCTTCTTTGCGGGTGATCATCTTCATCCTCGATACGGCCGCAATCGAGGAAAGGGCTTCCCCGCGAAACCCGAAAGTACGGATGGCAAACAGGTCTTCTTCCTTTTCAATCTTACTTGTGGAATAACGTTGCCGGGCCAGGAGAGCGTCCTCCGGGGTCATTCCCTCCCCGTTGTCTATTACGCGAATCAGTTTCCGACCCCCGGCCTCAACTTCTATTTTGATTTCGGTGGATCCGGCATCGAGAGCGTTTTCCACCAGTTCTTTTACAACTGACGCCGGTCGTTCGACCACTTCGCCAGCGGCAATTTTAGAGATGATTTCAGGGGTTAATGCTTTGATCTTGCCCACAATTTCCTACTTACCCTTTTTCGCTTTGCGTTCTCGCGCATTGCGGTTTTTGTTAGTTTCGACTTTTTCTACCCGTCCATGGTCGTCTTCCAGACGAACTACGTCGTCTAACTCCGGCGTGGAAACCTCAAAGACGTCGGAATCTTCGACGGCCGTAATACGATGGCGGGTTAAGGCGGGGAGATGCAGGCATTCTCCGGCATTCAAGTAGGAGATCGTTTTTTCTCCCCCCTCCCCTTCCAGCTCCACAAGAATTTTTCCTGAAGCAACAAGCATCGCTTCGTCTTTTCTCTGGTGGTACTGGTAACTTAACCGTTGGCCTTTATCGATATGCAGAATCTTGGCGGCATATCTATCGGTCTTCGCCCAGATGAGCTCGTAACCCCAGGGTTTCTCCATGTGTTCAATTTGGGAAGCCGTTTTCCGTAACTCCATAGCCCCAACCCTTCATCATAAAAGATACAGCCTTCATAAAAGACCTTTTTATCCCTTTTGCGTCATTTTGCGGTCTAAAGTTTTTCTTCAATTCTTCGTTTATTTTTGCTATTTTAACATATAATATCAATGACAGTAAATAAATTCAGCATTCCAGAGTATAGGGTAGTGACCCTTTAAATTATTGATTTATTTCCCATCCCTTTGAACGACTGAATTGACGGCCTATTTCCTTTAGGAAAGAGGCGTCATAAAAATAATTGCGCCTTCCTTGGGGAAGATGCAAAGAACCAATTAAAAAGAAATTGTGAAAAGTGGCTTCCGTTGCGGCTTAAATGCCAGATCATCTCCTGGAACCGAAAAAGGAACCATGATTTTAAGGCAATTATCAATACATTAAGGGGCCACTACCGAATATGGAAAAAACATGAAATTTTATTATTCTTCACGTGTAAAAATTGGAACAATATTAATTATTTTATTTTCTTTGGCATCTGGAGTGAGATTCATTAAAAAAGAGATCAACTTCACGAATCTCATTAAACCTATCGACGCCATCACTCTAAATGAAAAACGATATGAAGAACTTAAACCGTATCTGCTCCGCCGCGGCATTGTTGGTTACATGAGTGATGTTCATTCCATCAAAGAATACTATTTGACCCAATATACTCTTGCGCCAGTTATCGTTGTCAAAACTAAAGACTATCCACTTATTATTGGGAATTATCAAGGCACCATTGCGGGTCCTGAAAACTTTAAAAACGGGGATTTATTTCTCCTAAGAGATTTTGGAAACGGTGTCAGTTTGTTGCGGGGAAAGAACAAATGATCCATCTATTGATAACATCATTTGTGGTGCCAATATTAATAGGATTTTTTCTTTGTGTAACCTTATTCCCAACCCCCCTTGCCATGAGCCGCCATTTTCCCCTGCTTAACGTTTTCCTTGGAGTTGGAGTGGGAATAGGAATTTCTTCCTCCATTTTTTTTCTTTCGTTGTTGTTTTTCGACCTAGCCAATAATTTTTTTATGGTAATCGAGATGGCTTTCCTTTTTTGTTTAATTTTGGTTTTCCTTTTTAAATTTAAATTGGAAAATATTTTGAATTTATTTAAGTTAATTAGGATTATAAAATTCAAATTTCATAGATTGCTGTCGGCAAGTTTTTATACGGCGCTTATCTTTTCCTTAATAGCTTTTATACTAATATCCCTTAATCATCCTCATGGCCAATGGGATGCTTGGGCAATCTGGAATATGCGCGCCAGATTTATCTTTAGAGGTGGGGACCAATGGGCAGCGGCATTCTCAAGCCTCTTAGGGTGGTCTCATCCTGATTATCCTTTGCTGATTCCTGCAATGATTGCCCGGGGTTGGAAGTTCATTGGCCGGGAGACCCAACTGGTCCCTTCATTGGTATCAATGCTTTTCACGTTTGCAACAATCGGGCTAACAGCCTCCGCCCTTTTTAACTTTCGTGGTAAAAACCAGGGATTTCTCGGGGGGATCATTCTGTTAGGCACTCCCTTTTTAATTAAACAGGGAACTTGGCAGTATGCCGATATTCCTTTGAGTTTTTTCCTTTTGGCAACAATTGTCTTGTTCATTTTGCACGATAGTTATTCGAAAGACAAATCGAATTTATTAATTTTGGCGGGGATGACAACTGGGTTTTCAGCATGGACAAAAAATGAAGGATTGTTGTTCTTATTTGCCATAATCATTGCCCGTTTTGTTCTTCTAAACCGCTTAAAATGCTGGCGAATCAATCTTCGAGAAATAATTTTATTTGGTTTAGGAATTGGGCCGATATTGGCGATGATTATTTATTTTAAAATTAAATTTGCCCCACCAAACGATTTACTTTCTTTCCAAAGTTGGCATTTCATCATAGGAAGGCTAACCGATTGGCCTCGGTATTTTCAAATAATAAAGGCGTTTGCCGCAGAGATAATCTGTTTTGGCAACTGGGTCTTCAACATCCCCGCTCTTTTGGTGTTAGTCTTGTACGGCATGCTTTTAGGTATTAAAATTGAAGAAAAACAAAGGCTAAGCATTGCCCATTCTCTGATTATCATAGGACTTATATTGATTGGATATTTTTTTATATATCTCATCAGCCCCCATAATCTTCAATGGCAGTTAGGTACTTCCTTAAACCGTCTCTTGTTACACTTATGGCCAAGTTTCATATTTATTTTTTTTCTAATGGTTTGTGTTCCGGATCCTGAATTCGGGGGAAAGAAATTTAGGAGAGAAGAGTGAAGGTATCTTGTTTCGAATCCCTAAGAGTTAGCATTATTATCCCGTGTTTTAATGAACGGGATACGATTGAAAAAACGATCGATGCAGTTTCGGCGGCCCCGGTTTTGCGCAAGGAAATTATAGTGGTCGACGACTGTTCAACAGATGGGACCAAGGAAATCCTCAGGAATAAAATTACCCCACGGGTCGCCAGAATTATTTATCACGAAACGAATCGAGGGAAAGGCGCAGCTTTGCGTTCAGGCATAGCGACTGCTACGGGGGACATTATAATAATCCAGGATGCCGACCTGGAATATGATCCTCAGGAATATCCGATTCTGTTGGAGCCGTTTACTCAGGGAAAAGCTGATGTTGTTTATGGTTCAAGGTTTATGGGGGGTAGATCCCATCGGGTCCTTTATTTTTGGCACCGGGTGGGCAACTGGATTTTGACTACCCTTTCCAACATGTTTACCAACATCAACCTTACCGACATGGAAACCTGTTATAAAGTATTTCGCCGGGAAATTATCCAATCGATCAAAATTGAAGAAGA
>CAZIDC010000053.1:0-10802 GCA_964537885.1 uncultured Syntrophaceae bacterium
CGGCAAGTATTTTTTGAAATACCGCTTCGGCCTTCTCCCGGCTCCATCTCCGCAACTGACTTCCGGCCTGCAAAAGCGCGTAAGACAACGGCTCGGGGAATGCGGAGGAAATTTCCCCCGCCACTCTGAGGGCGCTTGCTTCGTCGAGCGGAGCCCACTCAACAGTCAGGCCGCTTAAAAGATAGGACCGCTCCTTGGAATCGGAAACTTTTCTGATCTCCCGGAGAGCTTTTTCAAGAAAGGGAAGGGCTTCGGTCTCTTCGGTTTTGACCTTGGCCCTGGCCAAGCCCCATTGAGCCAATCCCGATAAAGAAGGTTGATCGGGTCCATCGGCCCTAAGGGACGGCCATTCTCTGGCCAACCGGTCGGCGATTTTTTGGTACAGGACCGCCCGCAAGGAACTTTCAGAGATCTCGCTGCCCGCTCTCATGGCCATTTTAACGGCCGAGGGAACATTCATTTTGATCCAGGCCAGACCCGCATCCTTATAAAGCAAGTCCCTCAGCTCCCGGCCAGGAACCTGGCGGATCAGGCGGAAAGTTTTTTCCATATTGAGGGAAGCGAGTTCAACAACGAGTTGCGATAAAAGTTGGCGTTCTCGGGGTCCATCCGGAAGCTCTAAAACCCCCAGAAAAGTTTTTTCCAGAATAGCGGCGGCCTCGGCCGGTTGATCTTTTTTCAGGCTGATCGCCACTTCCTTTAAAGCCGTGGATTTTTCCAGGGGAAAGGAGGAGGGAAAGGCTTCAGCCCAGCGGTAGGCTTGCAGCGGAGCAATTTTAACCCAGAGGCGGATTTCCTCCAGTAGCTTCCGGGCCAAGCTGACCGAAGGGTCGATCCCCTCCAGGATCGTCCGGGCTTTATTCTTATCATTCTTTTTCCAAGACTCGGCCAGGGCCTCGAGGATTTCCGCCTTCATCGGGGGCGAAGATATTTCTCCGGCTGATTTCAGGGTTAGGTCCAGGATAGCGGTTTGTTTCCGGCTATCCCATTTTCCCCAGCTTTTAGCCAGTTCGAGCAAAGTTTGGGTTCTAAGGTACGGGTCGGAGATGGACCTGCCCGCCTCGAACGCCGCGGCGTAAAGTCCAATCGCTTTTTCCCGATCCTGGCCCATCCAGTGGCGGATGATCTGGACGATCACTTTGGTGCGCAAGGCTTCCAGGGGAATTTTTTCAGCAAGCGCGAGACCCTTTCTTTTATCTTTCCGAGAAAATTGCCAGGCTAATTGTCCGAGAATCTCTGAACGGTAAACGGGATGTTCTATTTGCGGAAGCATCCTTAAAGCTTCGCCGAGATCAATCTTGGCCAGGCTTTTGGCGATAAGGCTCTGGATCTTTTTGGCCTCGAACGAGTCCGCAATCCCTGGTATTTCGGCACTCGCGTTTTTCAAGAGGGTAAGGGCTTTGGTTTGGGGAAACCCTGCGTTCCCGGCCAGATAAAGGAAAGAGTAAGCCCGGATTGCCGGAAAAGCCGGCGCAATCCCGGCGGCCCAGCGTTCAGCCTCTTCCCCGTCCACGGTCGCCCAGTTATAAACCAGCTCCTGGGCGGCCAAGGCTTGAAGTTGGGGGTCTTTCAGGTTTTGGACCTGGGCCAAAGCCCGCTCTGCCCACTCCTTTTTCTTTTGGGGATGGATTTGGGCGGCTGTGAAGGCAATGCGCAGAAAAGCTTGGGTTTGAGGGTAGGCTAACTGGATGGTTGCGGCCTCCTTCCAGGCTTCTTGCAATAGCTGATCCGATCCGTCCTTGCCGCCATTTGAGAGAGCAATATTCGTGAGAGCCATGGCTTTTAAAAACGGGTCTCCAAGGGAACCGGCAATTTCGGTCGCGCGGCCGAAATTGATCCCGGCCCAGGCCTCAGCGATTGATTTTAGCTCGCGGTTGCGCAATTCAGCATTTTGGATCCCGGCCGCTTCGCGGGAGACGAATTCGAGGGCCGTTCGTCCTTTCCGGCTATCCGCCTGGACCCACTCTTCGGCCACCGCCCGGAGACCCCAGGTTGGCCCATCGGTGTTGTTAATTTCATCCCGCAAATCCAGGACCGCATCGTAATTAACTTTTTGTTTTAGGGCCTCGGCCTCGCTGGGCCATTGAGCAAGGATCCCTTTCAACTCCTTGGTCTTTCCAGCCTTCTCCCGGGCCGTCATGGCCATCTGCCAGGCCAACTTAAAACCTTTCTCCGCAGAGCCGGCATCGATCTTGGCCCAATCCTTAGCCATCTCCGCCAGGAGAAAAGAACGGTAAAAACTTTCTTCCATCCTGCTGGCCGATTGCGAAGCTACCCTCAAGGATTGTTCCAGCCGCTCCTGGGCCGGGATTTTTTTCTCTGTCTCTGCGGGTCCGGTGGAACAGGCTGGCAGAATAAACCCTCCTCCGGCCAGCATAACCAGGAAGGTCGTCTTCCCCAGGAGATGAAGCTTGCGGCGTCCAATCCCGAGAAGGACCAGCACGGAAAGAAAGATCAGGCTTCCCAGGCCAATCAGCCAGCGGCGGGAAGATTCAACTCGAGCCTGACGGGTGTAGTCGTAAACTTTTTGCAGATCCGCCCGCAGAACGGTAGCCTCCTGGGTGAATTGGGCGATGGAGGCCCGGGGAGTCTCCCTCAGGGTAAAAAAGGATTCTGCGGTTGCCGCTACTTTTTCCCCAAAGCCGCCGCCTTGTCCTCCCCGTTCCATTGGCCGGCCCATGGTCTGAAGAATCTGGCTCAGCTTGATGATCCGGCTTTCGGTGAAAAACATCTCCTCGGCCGTGGAGCGGACGGACGGACAAGGATCCAGTTTAGCCTGGTAGACGCTTCGGCTCCCGGCGGCGGAGAAAGAAGCAAAAGGCCGGGAAGTTTTTTGAACAAAACTTTGAGAATGGCATTCCAGGCAGTAACCCGCGCTCTTGGCCCAGGCCGGAGAGGAAATTACCCCCGACCAGAGGCAACTGACAACCAGCAAAAGAATGGGGGGCAGGGCTCTCATTTGCTCCTGCCCCGGCGAAATGGATTTAGACTTTTCATTTCCTGCCAAAAAATTTGTCGTTTTAAATAATGGATCCCGCGGGTGGGGCTCAAGTGTTTGGGACAAACATCCGTGCAGTTGAATTCCATATGGCAGCGGTAGACCCCGTTTTCATCGGCAATTTTCTCCAAGCGCATTCCGGCGCTATCCCGGGAATCGGCGATCAAGCAGAAAGCCCGGTTCAAGCCCATCGGTCCTATGTATTCGGGATCCCAGTGCATCATGGTGCAGGCCGAAACACAGGAGCCGCAGGCAATGCATTCGGTGTTCAGCCCGATCGTCCGCCTTTCGCGGGAGGTGGGTTTGATCTTAGCCGGTTCGGGAGACGTAGTCCGGGGGATAAAAAACGGTTCGACTTTTTTCAGGCGGTTGATCAAAGATTTGAGGTCAACCGTCAGGTCTTTGATGATGGGGAGATGGCTCAAGGGCTTGAGCGAAATCAACCCTGGGCCCAGGTTTCTGATTAATGTTTTGCAGGCCAGTCCCTCTTGGCCGTTGATCACCAAGGCGCAGGAACCGCACATGGCCAGGCGGCAGGAATAACGGAAGGAAAGGGTTTTATCCTGCGTTTGCTGGATTTTAAAGAGAGCATCGAGAACGGTGATTTTTTCGGCGGCATCTCCCAGGTCCAGGGAAAATTCCTGCTCGTAGGGCTCGGCGTCTTTTTGCGGATCGAAACGGAATATCTTAAATGTGAAAATCATCGGTCATTCCCCGAAATTTGATTTTTGGTTTATCCGCGGACCGCTCCCTTGTTATCCTCCCAGCGGCAGGTAGTTCCAGACCAGAAATAACCCCAGGGCCGCGAGAAAAAGGGAGACAATAAACAGGGTCTTCTGGGTATACACGTTGGCCCCCAGGTCGATCAGGAAAACCCTGATTCCCAAAGAAGCGTGAAGGGCCACCACTAAGAGAAGAAGGAATTGCAAGGGGCGCCGGTAGGGTAAGAAAAAATGCAGGATTAAAAAAAGGAGGATGAGGATGGCCGAAATTCTTTGCAGCAGCCAGGCCCACATCCCCGGCAGAGTGCTCCGCCAGACCCGAGCATCCCCCACGTTCCTCTTTAAAACCCATTCCTTTCCATTGGCCATACGATTCTCCTCAAAAACAGCGGTCAACTATTAACCTTCAGATCGTTTTGCTGATCACTGACCGCTGATTGCTGACTGCTCTTTTTATTCAAACCCGATGTCTTCCGGCTTCAGGCGGTTGCAAACCACGGGCCGGTGATAGATTTTCGTTTCCCCCTCTTCCCGTTTGATAAAAAAGTTTTTCAGGTATTCCTTGTTATTCTTTTTTGGGAAATCACTCCGGTAGTGGGCGCCACGCGATTCCTTGCGCTCCAAGGCCGATCTGCCGACGATTGCGGAAACATCCAACAGGTTGCGCATATTCAGCCAGTCATTCCAGAGGATGTTGACGGCCTTGCCCCCGGGGATTCCCGCCTGGTTCATCTTTTCCTTCAATTCCTGGAATAACCGCAGGCTTTCCTGCAAACCCCTCTCTTCCCTTATGATCCCCAGTTTCTCCCAGTTGCTCAACCGCATCGTCTCTCGCAGCGGATAAAGATCCACTCCTTCCCGATCGAAGGGAGCCTCGACATATTTTATAACCTCTTCGACTTGCTTTTCATCAAAAGGAGCCAGCTTCCGGCCGATCACGTCGCCGGCCATCGAATCCCCGGCGATTCCCCCGAACACGCAGGAGTCGGCGATGCCATTGCCGCCCAGGCGGTTGGCTCCATGAATACCGCCGGCGTCTTCCCCGGCAGCATATAATCCGTCCAGATCGGTCAGGCAGCGGGGGTTAATCTTGACCCCTCCCATGAAAAAATGTCCCGTGGGCGAGACCTCCACGCGCTCGTGGGCCAGGTCAAACCCGTAATCCCGGCAGCGCTCGACCATCCCCGGGAAATTCTTGGCTACCAATTTCGGCCCCATCACCGAGGCATCGATAAAAACCGCTCCGTTGGGCGTGCCCCGCCCGGCCATGATCTCCATAAAACTCGACCGGGAGACGACGTCCCGGGTGGCTCGTTCTTTGACATCCGGAGCATACCGTTCCATGAAACGCTCTCCCAGCGCGTTGAACAGTTGGGCCCCGGCGCCCCGGAGGCCCTCTTCCAGAAGCGTTCCCGAAGTATTGGACCCTTTAACGAACAATCCCGTCGGGTGGAACTGGACCATTTCCATGTCGACCATCTCAGCCCCCGCCCGGTAGCAGAGAGCGATGCCGTCCGCTGATTTATCGAGGGAGGGGGCAAAAAGTTTATACATCGTCGGTCCTCCGCCAGTGCAGACCAGGGTGGCTCGGGCGTGGACGATTAAAAATTCCCCCCGGTCTACATCCAGAATCAGGGCCCCCACGATGCGGGTACCCGCTTTGTCCCAGAGGAGCTCGATGGCCCGGTGTTCGTCTAAATAATCAATATCCCTGCCGAAGACCTGTTCGGAAAGGCGGGATACAATCTCGATGCCGGTGAGGTCTCCTTTATGGACGGTGCGGTCAAAGCTCTGGCCGGCAAAGGGTTTCTGGTGGATGGTTCCGTCCGGATTGCGGTCGAAAAAGCAGCCGTATTTTGTCTCCATTTCCTTGATCCGAACCGTAGCCTCAGTAACCAATGTCCAGGCCAGCTCCTGGTCGTTGATAAACTGCCCTCCCTTGAGAGTATCGGTAAAATGTTTCAGGTGCGAATCGGCCGGGTTCAGGACGACATTGAATCCCCCCTGAACCATGCGGGAGCATCCCCCTTTGCCGATGATCGCCTTGGTCGCGATTAAAATCTTAATTTTTTCCCCGGCGTCGGCGGCATGGAGGGCGGCGGTGAGCCCTGCGCCCCCAGCTCCCAGGATGAGGATGTCCGTCTCGACAACAGGAAGCGAAAGTTTGCTCATTTTTTTATCAATCCTAATTTATTGGGACGCAGATTTTCGCAGATAAACGCAGAAAAAACCTTTTAGCGATTGATTAAACGCCTAAATGTTCTTCTTCATTAACGTTGCAGCTACCCTTCACGCCTTTTTTAGGTTTAATCCTGTAAATCTGCGTTCATCTGCGTCCAATCCATTCAGTTATTGGGTCAATTCATAATCGAGCAATCGCCCGCGTTCCACGGCCCTGAAGGTTCGTTTCGTTGGATCCAGAGATAGTAAGTAGGCACTCAGGGCTTCCAAATCATTTAGGGGGATATCGTACCGGGGCATGGTCGTCCCCGCCTGATACAAACGTCCATTGAGAATAAATCGCTTTACCCAATCGGGGGAACGCAGTCGCTGTTTGACCACCGCCATATCCGGCCCTTCGCGTCTTCCTCCGTGGCCGAAAACCTGGTGGCAGTATGCGCAATTTTTCTCGGCGAACACCCGGGCCCCGCGAATTTCAGAAGATGAAAAATTCCTTTCGGGAAGGACTATTTTTTCACCGTAGTTAGCGTCGGCCGCACCAAGCAGGCTGAAATATACGAAGGCAACCAGGAGAGCGGCTCCTAAGCTTAGGGACGCTGAACGGAGCAAGAGGTTTCGTTCGGGATTCCGGTCGATATAGGGCAGAGAAACAAGCAAGATCGCGAAAACAATAAGAGCTGCGAGGCTTAAGGCTGGATAGGTCGCGGTAATGAATTTAAACGCCTCTTCCAGAAAGAGGAAATACCAGGGAGGTGAGAACCGGTCAGGGTTCACCATGGGGTTTGCCGCTTCGAGCAAGGGGTCGGAAAACCAGTCGGGTCCAAAGGTAACGGCGGTTAATATAGCCCCGGCAACGGCAGCGGCGAAAAGCCCAGCCCGAAACCTCACGGCCTCCCTTTCTTCTGTATCCTTGCCGATGATCTTTTGTTGTTGATGCCAGAGCCGAAAAAGAAGCCAAGCGACAAGAGCTGAAAAACCTATATGCATGCTGTAGAAACGGCTTAAAGCCACTCCCCCCAGTTCTTTTCCTCCCCTGAGAAAATCAACTGTCAGGCTGCCGACCCAGGGAATAAGGGAAATGTTGGATAGGACCGAGGCTGTTCCCCAGAAAGCTGACTGGGAAAGGACAAGGAAAAACCCGCTGAAATTGGCCCAGATCGTCAAAAAGAGGGAAAAGATTCCAATCCCCCAGGCCGTTCGCGGGCCGGCTTTGTATTCCCCTTTGCAAAAAACCCAGAGGAGCCGGACAAACAAGAGGATGAGTAAAAAATTTCCTCCCGCGCCGTGGAGCCGGCGAATCATCCAGCCAAAAGGAACTTGATCGTTCAGCCGTTCCACGGAAGAAAAGGCCTGGGCCAAGGAAGGGACGTAATACACCGCCATAAAAATTCCTGAGAAGACGGTCAAGAATAGAGTTCCCCAAATGGCCGGCGTGAAAAAAGGGAAACTTGAATCAGGTTGAAGCTTCATGGCGGTATCATCCCGATCTCTTAGGTTCATTCTAAACGCCCCCCACTAGGATTTTGTCGCCCATTACCTGAACTTTCCATCGTTCGAGGGGCGACGGCGGCGGGCCGCTTAGAACGTTTCCCTGGCTGTCGAAAAGGGCGTCATGGCAGGGGCAATGGAACTCCTTCTTCTCCGGGTTCCAAACGACTGTACAAGCCATGTGGGTACAGACGAGGGAGAGCGCCCGCAAGCTCCCATCCTCTTCCGGAATCAAGATCCCCGGGGATCCTCCATATTGGAAGGAGTATGTTCCTCCTGCGGAGACTTCGCTAAGCGATATTTCTACCGGGGGGGCTATTCCTCCGCCGGGGGCCAAAAAGCGGTACAACCCGTAGAAAAGACTTCCCCCTCCAACCGCAACCATCAGATGATAGATTCCCTTGAGGAGGCCCCTGCGGCTAATTATGAATCGATGAATCGTTTCCGCTTCAGGGATTTTTGGCGTTATCGGCTCCTGAGTTTTAGCAAGCCCGCTCATCTTTTCTCTTCCTTCGGGTCTGGCCAGTAGAGGGATGCTTCCGGAACAGAGATATCCTTGGCGCCGATGTACCGGTGGCAGTTGTTGCAGGATTTCTCGGGATTATGACAAAGCACGCATTCACGTTCGGTGAAATCTCGATCAGTCAGAGCTTTTTTATGAGTCGCCCGCCATCGCTCGAGGGGGGCGTGGTATTCGGCAGTGGCGGCGGACCGCTCCATGACGACCGCCAAAGGACCGCTCCCCTTGGTCTCGGGCTTCTGAACCTGCTGACAGCTCAAAAGGGCGAGTTCCAGCGCGAAACAAATTATTATAAAGAACTTTATAAATCTCATTGGGCCCTTTGCATTTCTGGAATATTGGAATAATGGAATAAAGGAATAATGGAATATTGGAATGATGGAATGAGGCGAAAGAAAAAATTAGAGCGCCGGCTTTTGATCCCATGATTCCATTTTTCCATCATTCTCCAGTTCCCTCATCCTTCTGTTCAAAACTTCCATTGTTATTTCAGAATCAAGGCCCTTCCTAAAAGGTCATGGACCCCTCCGACCTGGCATTCCACCCGATGGTGTTTCATGACCTCTGGCAGGTTGGCCTTGCAAATAGCACAAATCGTGGCTAAGAAGTTGGCTCCGGTAGCCCGGCAGGCTTCGGCTCGCGGTTGGCCTCCGGCCATCCGAATTTCCATCAATTCATCAGCCAGGAGCCCTCCACCGGCGCCGCAGCAATAGGTATTCTCGCGTATCGTATCCGGGTGCATTTCGGTAAAATGGTTGCACGTGGCCTTGATGATTTTTCTCGGCGGTTCAAAATAACCTGCGGCCCGGGCTACATTACATGGGTCATGGTAAGTGACCCGCAGGGAATCATTCGCCGTCTTGTCTATCTTGAACGCCCCTTGGGCAATGAGCTCCCAAGTCAGGTCGCAAATATGGACCGGGTAGGGAATTTCCAGAAAGTTCATCGGCCCGCTCAGGGTGGTGGTGAAGGCCAGACCGGCCCTCCAGGCGTGTCCTCACTCTCCCCAATAAACCTTCTTCACCTTTAGCTGGCGGGCCGCCTCCAGGATCCGGTTATTGACCTTCTTCAGGTTGGCATAGTCCAGAAAGAGCCCGAAGTTTCCCCCTTCGTTGCAGTAGGTGCTCGTGGTCCAGGATATGCCGGCCGCGTGGAACATCTTGGCGTAGCCGATCATGGTGTCGGTGTTGGCAAAGTTATCCGCTGAGGGCGGGACGAGAAGAATTTCAGCTCCGACCGCATCCACCGGGAACTTGATGTCCACCCCTTCGATCTCTTTGAGGTCTTCTTCGAGAAAGGTGCAGTTATCCTTCCAGGCCGGCGCCCAGATTCCCAGGTTATTGCCGGTATCATAAACTTTGGCCACGACTTCGGTGACATACTTGGTGGCGATGCCCGCAGCGGCCATAATTTCCCGGGCGGCCATGGTGATCTCCGCCGTGTCGATTCCATAAGGGCAGAATACGGAGCAGCGGCGGCATTCGCTGCACTGGTAAAAATAGGTAAACCACTCCTCTAAGACCGCCTCGTTCAATTCTTCAGCTTCATTGGCCCGTCCCCAAACCTTCCCCCCCAAGGTAAAATATCGTTTGTACACTTTCCGCAGGAGGTCGGCCCGGGC
This sequence comes from uncultured Syntrophaceae bacterium, assembly GCA_964537885.1. GTDB lineage: Bacteria > Desulfobacterota > SM23-61 > SM23-61 > SM23-61 > CAZIDC01. Next base: position 9,531 of record CAZIDC010000053.1, read on the forward strand.
CACGGGCATGTTCTTCGGATCTCCTGTCCCCAGAAAAAACGGGCATTTGTCGGCGCAGGCGCCGCATTTGACGCAAATGTCCAGGTAGAGGCGGACGGACCGGTACTTGTCCAGAACCTCGGCCATTTTCTTCAACATGGTCTCTTTCCAGTCTTGAACGCGGGTCCGGGGCAGATCGATCTTGATCATGTCCTTTGTTTTGGCCGGATAGCAGCGCTGGTGTATAGAGGCACCGATTTTCAGCCCGGGAACAGGAAGGGGAACATGCATGATTACTTTCCTCCCTCTGATTCAGCCAGGTCCTGCGCATATTTTTCAGGCGGAAAGAGGTTTTCTCGGTTATAGGCCACGGGATAATCCCAGGGATTTGTGAAGCTTTGCTCAAAATTCGCTCTTTGATTCCGCGCCGGGCTGAGGAAAATGCCCCCGGAGTGCATGAGCTTGCCGAAGGGGAAGTAAACCAGCAGGATCATTACCAGAAAGAAGTGCAGCCCGAAGAGCCAGTGAACGTCGGGAACGATGGGTTGAAAATGGACCAGCCCCAGGATCAAAGCCTTGACGTCAACAATATAGGCCCTAAAAAAAGCTTCCAGTAAGATCCCGTTTATCGTCAGGGTTAAAAGGAGGAAAAGGGCAAAATAATCTCCCAGGATGGAGATGTAGAGAATTCGTTCGGCGAGCAGCCGGCGGGCGAATAAAAAAATCAGGGGAAGAGGTATGAAATAGCCGGCATAGAGGCCCGGGGTTTGGACCGCGGCCACCCATCCAGGAACAGGATAGAGAAAATATCTTAAATGGCGCAAGAGAACCAGCCAGAGAAAGAGATGGAACAGCAATCCAGCCACCCACAGAGGCTTATCCCCTTTGAACAGGCTGGGGAACCAAAGAACGTCTCCGGCTAATCTCCAGGCCACGCCCAGCCTGGTCTTGGGGGCGGGGGTGGTGACAATGCGCAAAGGTACGGGGGTCCGGGCCCAACGCCAAAAGCGGTAAAGGACACCCCCAAGGAATATCCCGAAGCTAAGGTACGGAAGAAAAATGAAGAGGAATTTCATTCCCATTGCTTAGGTTCCCACCAGCGCACAGCGCTGGTCATTACGCAAAAAACCCTTGAAATCCGCCGCTCCCTTTGCTGAAGGCGGCGAAAGGGGTGATTTTAGAAAAAAATTAAAGTGCTTGTAACACTTTAGTTCTTTGAAGAAAGCTATGTCGCCAAGGCCGAGGGATTCCAGGGCCTGGGGGCCAGATCGGCCCGCTTGGAATCATGAGGCG
>CAZIDC010000054.1:0-10797 GCA_964537885.1 uncultured Syntrophaceae bacterium
GGGCGAAGCTTCCAGAAATAGTTATAAAATCCATCTCCCTGATGGAATTTGCGGAAAGTAAACTCCACCGGCATGCCGATTTTAACCTGCGTAGGATCGCAGTCCGTCAACTGGCCATAAAAACGTCCCCCTCCGTCCATGTCCACCACGGCCATAACGGTCGGGGGGTCGGGACTGGGGAAAAGGTGGTCTTTGGCAAAGGTATAAATCTTTCCCCTTCTGGGAAGCTTGGCATCTTCGTAATCATCTTTGGCATTGCATTTCTGACAAACCCGCCGGCGGGGATAAGCGAAAGTACCGCACTTTTTGCAGCGGGTGCCGTAAAGCTGCAGGTTCTGCTTCTTCTCCTTCCATAGCAGCGCCCAGGAGGAAAAGGGAGATAGGGGCTCGTCAGGAAGGCTGCGCTGGAATTTCAGAAACTTTTCGTAGTTGGTCAAGGGCTTCTTGATAGCCTGGAAAGCGGCTACTCCTTTCCGGTCTCTCAATCTTTCCACCTCAGGGGTGACCTGGAGGAGAAAGGCATCGCTGTTCCCGGCCCCGTAGCTGCAGAGGAGAAGGCGTTCTCCCGGCCGGGCTTTCTCCAGGGCGGACACGAGGAGCATCAGGGGAGCGGCAGCCCCCGTGTCCCCCACCGTGGTCAGCAGCGGGTCTTCCGAAAAGGAACCTGGAGGAAGGTTTAAACTTTTTACCACGCGGTTGTAAGTCCGACTATCCGGGGCGGAAAGAATGAATTGAGCAATATCCGAGGTTTTCCTTTCATATTTTTTCAGGATCCCTTCCACACAGTTCTTGACGATGCGGCCGTACCCGTAAGCCTGGACGAAAGCGGCATCCCCTTTTTGCAAAAAATCATCATCCTGTTTCCGCCAGGCATCCATGAATTCCTCGGAAAGGGAATAAACCCCTTCGATGGCCGCCGCCACCCCTGTGCCGCCGATCAGCAAGGCCGCCGAGCCGTCCCCGAAGAGTTGTTCGGAATCCGACCCGGGCTCACCCCGGCGCGAGTCGCCGGCCGTCACCAGAATGCTCTTGGCGCTTCCACCTTTCACGGCATCCATGGCTGATTTCAAGGCGGCCGTTCCCGCCCGGATGGATGAAAGGGAGTCCGCCGTAAAAATCTCCGCGGGCAGGTCCGCGGCCGTGGCCACCAGCGTGGAGGCCTGTTTCTCCGCGTAAGGGGATGTGGTGGAGGCGAAAATCACTCCCTCCACAGTCTTCGGATCAATCCCTTGGAGGCAGTTTAAGGCCGCTTCAGTGGCCATAGTCAAGCTGTCCTCGTCATGATTGGCCACCGCGCGTTCCCCGGAGATAAACCTGGGGCCCCAGGCCTTGGCGATTACATCCCGTCCCAACCGGTACTTGGGAATATAGGCTCCATAGCTTGTGATCCCTACCATCCGTCCCTCCTTTTTCCTTATCGAGTATTGTCAAAATCTAACCACAGAGAACACGGAGAAAAGATTAAATATCAATGGATTATTAGAAATTTTAATTCCCCCTCTGTGCCCTCTGTGTTTTCATATCCTATCCTCTTTTTTTCATAAAACTTTTGACATTACCCCTTATCGTTTCAAGCCGTAAAAGGCAACGAAAAGAATTTGACAAAAATATTGATCGGCCCGTATCTAGGCCCTAACTTAAACCGAATCCGAAATTACCACAGAATAAAATCCAATGCAACGCTTTCCCGCCTTGCCCTCCATAAGCAATCCAGGACAAAATTCAATCGTTCCAAGGGGTAAAAACTCTGGCCGGGCATCGTCCCATAAGAAAGCCCTACGTCGCAAGTATGCAAAAAATTTAAAGAAAAGAGATTCGAACGGAATTTTCTTTTCTTGGCGTAAAGAAGTTCCAAGCGCCCTAAGGCAGAATCTAAAAAAAATTTCGCAACAGCCATTTTTCCCCTTGCATTTTTCAAGGCCGAGATATATATTGTATTAGCACTCATTATAAGAGAGTGCTAACGAAGAGGGTAAGCTACTAATTTTTCAGCTGGGGGGATCGCTTCCGGCCTTGCAAAGGCAATCTTATTATATCCCCAAAGGATAATAAGCGAATAGAATCAAGAAGAAAGGAGGCCCTTTTATTTCATTCGGCAATGCCCGATTATTTAACCGCAGAAAGGAGAGGTAGACGATGAAAATTAGACCGTTACAAGACCGAGTCATCGTGAAACGAGTGGAAGAGGAAGAAAAGACCAAGGGCGGGATTTTTATCCCGGACACGGCGAAGGAAAAACCCATGGAAGGCAAAGTCATCGCCGTGGGGAAGGGGAAAGTTCTTGAGGATGGGAAGATCCACCCTCTTGACGTGAAGGTCGGTGACCGGGTTCTCTTTGGCAAGTATTCTGGTACCGAGGTTAAAATTGACGGGGAAGAACATTTGATCATGCGGGAAGACGACATCTTGGGCGTGATCGAAAAATAATTATTGGACCTTAAAGGAGGAAAGAAACAATGGCAGCCAAAGAAATTCGTTATGATCAGAAAGCCCGGGAAGCCATGCTCAAGGGCATAAATACTTTAGCCGACGCAGTGAAGGTTACCCTGGGGCCCAAAGGGCGGAACGTCATCTTAGAGAAGAGTTTCGGCTCTCCGACCATTACCAAGGACGGCGTCACCGTAGCTAAGGAAATCGAGTTGGAAGATAAGTTTGAAAATATGGGGGCCCAGATGGTCCGGGAAGTTGCTTCCAAGACCTCGGATGTTGCCGGCGATGGCACCACCACCGCCACGGTTTTGGCCCAGGCCATTTACCGGGAAGGTGCCAAGCTGCTGGCCGCAGGTCATAACCCAATGGAATTAAAGAAAGGAATTGAGAGAGGGGTCGAAACTGTTGTTGAGGAGCTCAAGAAATTCTCCAAACCAACTAAGGAACAGAAAGAGATTTCTCAGGTGGGGACCATCTCGGCCAATAACGATGAAACCATCGGGAATATCATTGCCGAGGCCATGGCCAAAGTTGGTAAAGAAGGCGTGATCACCGTGGAAGAAGCCAAATCCATGGAAACGACTCTGGACATCGTCGAGGGCATGCAGTTTGACAGAGGGTATATCTCTCCTTATTTTGTGACCAACCCGGAGAAGATGGAAGCCGTGCTGGAAGATGCCCTGATTCTTATCAATGAGAAAAAGATCAGCAATATGAAAGACCTGCTTCCGGTGTTGGAGCAGATCGCCAAGATGGGGAAACCCCTTTTGATTATCGCCGAAGAAGTGGAGGGCGAGGCTCTGGCAACTCTGGTTGTGAACAAGCTCCGGGGCACGCTCAAATGCGCGGCAGTGAAGGCGCCAGGGTTTGGGGACCGGCGCAAATCCATGCTGGAAGACATCGCGGTTCTGACCGGCGGGCAGATGATCTCCGAAGAGATGGGAGTGAAATTAGAGTCGATCTCCCTTAAAGACCTGGGCAAGGCCAAACGGATCACCATCGATAAAGATAATACCACGATCGTCGAAGGCGCCGGGGATTCCAAAGCCATCGAAGGCCGGGTGAAGCAGATTCGCGCCCAGATCGAAGAGACAACCTCCGATTATGATCGGGAGAAATTGCAGGAGCGGCTGGCCAAACTGGTCGGCGGGGTGGCTGTAATCAATGTCGGTGCGGCCACGGAATCGGAGATGAAGGAAAAGAAAGCTCGGGTAGAAGATGCGTTGAATGCCACCCGCGCAGCCGTGGAAGAAGGGATTGTCGCCGGTGGTGGGGTTGCCTACCTGAGGGCTCTTCCGGCCCTGGAAAAAATGAAACTGAGCGAGGAGCAGCAGTTCGGCCTCAATATCCTTAAAAAAGCTCTGGAAGAACCCATCCGTTGGATCGCCCAGAATGCCGGATATGACGGGTCGATCGTCATCGAGAAAGTGAAGAATGAAAAGGGGAATATGGGGTTTGACGCCCAGAAGGAAGAGTACACGGATATGGTCAAGGCCGGGATCATCGACCCGAAGAAAGTGGTGCGGACGGCTCTTCAAAATGCCGCATCCGTAGCTTCTCTCTTGCTTACCACTGAAGCCATGGTAGCCGAAAGGCCCAAAGAAAAAGAAAAATTCCCGCCCATGCCTCCGGGAGGAGGCGGGATGGAAGGAATGTATTAGAAGCCGACCGCTTACCAAAGCCAACCTTTAGCTGGTAGCTAAAGGCCAAAAGCCCTCCGTCCTTTTGGACGGAGGGCTTTTTTTGATCCCCCAATTCCCCAAACCCCAATCAGGATGTTTGCTCTTTCTTGGCCTCCAGAAGGGCGGCCTCGAAATGTTCATCCAGGGCCCGAAGCCTGGCGGCCATTTTTCTCAGCATCTTCAGGGCGATTTCGACGTTGTTTTTCAGAAGCCCCTCGAAGGTATTCGGGCTAATGACCAGAATTTTGCTGTCTTCCATCACTTCCACTGTAGCGGAGCGGTCCATTCCCATGAGGAGGGCCATCTCGCCGAAAAATTCTCCATCAGAAAGCTCAGCTAAAACCTTTTCCGCACCCCCCACTCGTTTCCTGACCCGCACTTTTCCTTTCTGGATGATAAACATCTCGTGCCCCGGGTCTCCCTCCCGAAAAAGGATCGTCCCCTTGGGAAAATCCTTGCCAAACTTCCAAAAAAGTTGTTCCTCTTTTTTCACCGAGGCGATGACTCCTTCTTCACGCTCTGTTCCGCCTCCTCCATGAGCCTGGCAATGATCTCATAAGCCTTTTTAAGCCGGGAAGCCAGGTTGCCCAAGACCTTCAGACCCATGCCGGAATTCCCGCGGAATAAACGGTCCAGGACTTCCGGCTCAACGACGAGAATCTGGCTTTCTTCTTCCACGACGGCGTTGATGGACCGGGGCTGCCCCATGAGGCAGGCCATTTCCCCAAAGAAATCTCCCTCGCCAAGGGTTTCTATCGTACATTCCCCCTTGCCGGTCTTTTTCGCCAAGCGCACCCGGCCTTTGCGGATGATATACATGCCCGTGCACGACTGGCCTTCTTCGAACAGAATGGTTCCCGCAGGAAAACTCTGGCCGAATTTTTTGTAGAGGCGTTCTTCTTCTTTCACCGACCTTCTTTCACCTCAACCTGAAATCCATAGATCAAGCTGACTTCGCCGTCCATTTTTACCATAAGATAAAAAAGGGCCGGTTTGGTATCGGGCCGCACCCGAGGGTGAAAAATTTTTACCACAAAGGGAGACGTTTCGGGCCAAAAGCTGTTCCCCTCTTTCATGCGCTGGAACGATCGGTTCAGGAACTCAAAGTGTACTTTGTCCTTCTTGCCGCCGCCTTCCCATTGGGCCGGAATGACCTTAAGCATCAAAGAGTTATTGGCTTGGAGGAGGATCTTATAAAGGTCATAAACATCCGCGGTTCCGCTGATGAATCCTTCTTCAAAAAGGTACGTTCCCGGTTCGGATACCGGCAGAAAAAGAGCCTTTTCAAATGACTCCGGTGCATCTGTCCCGGAGTTGCCGTCATTCTGGCCCCAAAGAAAGATGTTGAGGGTATATTGCCCCAGAATTTCTCCCGGAAACGTTCCGTCCATTCCCTGGACATGGAGGAAGTAAGCATTGGGCCGGGGTTCCGAATTGGAAGTCCATTCCATGAAGGTGGTTTCAGCCTGCGGGTTGTCCTGGCTGCCCTCCCTCAACCGGACCCCGTCCGGACCCTCCAGCCTCCATTGCAATTTGCCCCTTTGCTCGATCATCCACTGGGGTGAGAAAAAGATTTGCAGCGTCTGCCCCGGTTGGATGGGGCCGACTTTTACGACCTGTTGCCCCTCATTGACGATGAATCCCCTATATTCCCCCTCGCCCATGACGATTTCCTGGGCCGGGAGAGGATGAAGCCAAAGCAGGCTAAGGAAAAAGCCAAGGAAGAAAGAGGCTCGAATCCTTTTTTTAAACCTCATCAAGTCCCCCGGGCCATCATCCGCGTCATCAAGCGTTGCCATTCTTCATCCACGTTCTTCTGGATGCGCTCGACATCGCCTTCTCTCAGGAAACCGAAACGCCCCTGGAGCCTTAAATAATCGTTTACCGGGACCCCTTCCGGTTCTTCATTGAGGATGTACTGTTCACCGTTCTCTACTTCATAAAGGGGAAATAATTTTGTCTGCACCGCCAACCGGGCAAGGCGGATGGTCAGCTCGGAGGAAAAGCGCCAGCCAACGGGACAGGGCGAAAAGGCGTAGATGAACTTAAAGCCCCGGGTGCTCTTGGCTTTCTCGATCTTCCGGATGAAATCCTCCGGGTAAGCAATGGAGACTGTGGCCACATAAGGGATGCGGTGAGCGGCCATGATCTGGACAATGTCCTTCTTGGGTTGGTTCTTCAGGTTAGAAGGAGGGGTCGTCGTGGTCCACGCTCCCCACGGAGTGGCCGAGGAACGCTGAATTCCGGTGTTCATGTAAGCTTCGTTGTCATAACAGAGGTAGATGAAATCGTCGTTCCGCTCGGCCGCCGCTGAAAGAGCCTGGATGCCGATATCAAATGTCCCTCCATCCCCGGCAACAGCCAGGACCGTGGTCGTGGTATTCCCCTGGATGTCCAGGGCCGCCCGCACGCCCGACGCCGCAGCGCCGGCCGAGGCAAAGGGCGTGTTGTACGAGGCGAGTTTTATGGGCGAGGTGGGAAAGGCTCCGGAAATCGTCCCGAAACAGCCGGCCGTGATCACCACGATGGTGTTCTCCCCGAGACTATGGAAAACGTTACGCAGGACGATGGGCATGGCACACCCCGGACAGCACCCGTGCCCCGAATCCAAATACTCGTTCAGTAATTCTTTGGCGTTCATGATTGCACCCCTATCCAGACGGGCTCCCCTTTGGGATTGGCGTTGTTCAAAGTTATTTCCATTATTTCCCGGATCGTCTCCGGGGTGATGTCTTTTCCACCCAGGCCGGCGATGAATTCGAATACTTTGGGTTTATGGGCTGCGCCGAAAAGCGCCGCCTTCACCTCCTGGGCGACGATTCCGCCGGCACCGAGGGAGTTATCCCGGTCGAGAACGGCAACCTTTTTTACACCGCTCAAAACGCGGACGACCTCCGCGGCCGGGAAAGGGCGGAACATACGCAGTCGGCAGAGGCCTGCTTTCTTCCCCTGTTTCCGGTATTGATCGATAACTTCTCGGGCCGTGCTGGCGGCCGTGCCCATGGTCAAGAGAATTACTTCGGCGTCGGCGCAGCGGACTTTTTCCATCAAACCATAGCCCCGGCCGAAACGGGATTTGAATTCCCGGTCCACACGGGCGATGACCTTTTTGGCTTCGACCATGGCCTTCTGGGCTCCGTGCTTGAAGTTGATGAAAAGGGAGGTGTCGGCCATGATGTTGAAGGTGTGGGGATCGCCGGGGGTGAGCTTATAGCGGGGGCGGTAAGGGGGCAGGAAACGATCCACGGCCTTCTGGTCGGGAACTTCCACCGGCTCGGAGGTATGGGAAAGGAAGAATCCGTCCTCCAGGACCATCACCGGCAGCAGGACCTCTTCAGCGATCCGGTAGGCCTGGATGACTGTATCCAGAGCCTCCTGGGCGCTCTGGCAATAAAGCTGCACCCACCCCGTATCCCGCTGGGAGAGACTGTCTCCCTGATCGCACCAGATGGACCACGGGGATCCGATCGCCCGGTTGGCATTGACCATGACCACGGGAAGGCGCGTTCCGGAAGTCCAGTGGAGCATCTCGTGCATGTAGGCCAGCCCGTGGGAAGAGGTGGCGGTGAACACGCGGGCGCCCGCGGCTGAGGCCGCGGCCACGCAGGCCATGGCCGAATGTTCGGATTCCACCCGGATGAACTTGGCTTTGAGCCGCCCGTCCGAACAGATTTCGGAGAGCTCTTCGACGATGGTTGTCTGGGGGGTGATGGGGTAGGCGGAGATCACCTCGGCCCGGGACAGCATCACCCCGTAAGAAACGGCTGAATTCCCGGTAAGCAGTTTTCTCATTTTTTCACCTCCACGGAGATGGCCCCGCGGGGGCATTCCTCCACGCAGATGCAGCATCCCTTGCAGTAATCGTAGTTGATCGCGTACCCCTGTTTGTCCGGCCGGGCGGAGATGGCCAGGTCAGGGCAGAAGGTAAAACAGTTATGGCAGAGATTGCAGACTCCGCAGTTGAAGCAGCGTTTGGCCTCTTCGAGGGCCGAGGCCGGGGATAGCCCGGCAGCAACCTCGGAGAAATCTCCCGTGCGCTGGGCCACATCCAGTTTCTCTTTCGCTTTGCGGCGCTGGCGTTTGAAGTACGCTGTGTTCAACTCCGCAAAAGGCACGACTTCCTGGGCCATCCCGTCCGCACCCCCGCTTTTATAGCGGGCCATGGAGAGGCTGCCTTTTTCACCCCAGCGGGCCAGGCGCAGGGCTTCGGCAACATTCTTCCCCCGGAGCGTGGCATCAATGGTTAGGGCGGCCTTCTTTCCCGCTCCGATAGCATAAGATACAGTCCGGGGCTGGGTCACGATATCCCCTCCGGCAAAGATTCTCTTCAGGGCTGTAGCACCGGTTTCATCCACCGGGATCGAGTCTTTTGCTTTTTGCAGTTCATGGGGGAGAAAGGAAAGATCAGGGGCTTCCCCGATAGCCGAGATGATCGAATCCACCGCAAGAGTAAAATTGGTATTCTCGATGGGCCGGGGTTCCCGCCGTCCATCTTTTCCCGGCGGGCCGAGCAAGTTTTTGATGCACTCGATTCCCTTCACCTGTCCGTTTTCGGTGAGGATTTTAACCGGAGAGCTGAGGAAGATGAATTCAATCTGCTCTTCTTCCGCTTCGGAGATCTCCTCTTCCCAGGCCGGCATCTCTTCTTTCGTCCGGCGATAAATGACCAAGGGTTTGGCTCCCAGACGCAGGGCCGCGCGGGCGGCATCCATGGCCGTATTCCCTCCGCCGATGACGGCCACCCGTTGCCCCAGGTCGAAGGTTTCTCCAGAATTCACCTTTTGCAGGAAGGTCAGGCCAGAAAGGACACCCTTAGACTCCTCACCGGGAACCTTCAGGGGCTGGCTTTTCCATGCGCCGGCGGCCACGAACACGGCGTCGAATTTTTTCAGCTCTCCCCATTTTAGATCTTTACCCACCCGGACATTCGTCTGGACTTCGATTCCCAGGGAGAGAATATTATCGATTTCCTGGTCAAGGACCTCTTTGGGTAATCGATAGGAAGGAATCCCGTAGCGTAACATTCCGCCGAGTTTGGGGAGAGCTTCAAAAAGAGTAACGCCATAACCCATGGAAGCGAGGTGATAGGCACAGGACAGGCCAGCCGGGCCCGACCCGATAATGGCTACTTTCTCCTTTTTCTTCTCCTGCGGAGGAGGATAGCGCTTGCCGGAATGGAAAGCGTGGTCGCCGACGAAACGCTCCAGTCCATTGATCGCCGTGGGTTCATCGAACTCTTTCCGATTGCAGCTCCCCTCGCAGGGATGAAAACAGACTCGGCCGCAGACCCGGGGAAGGGGGTTTTCCTGGGTGATTTTCTCCCAGGCGCCAATATAATCCTCTTGACTCGACAGGACCATGGCCGCTTCTACGTCTTCGCCCGCCGGGCAGGCTTCATTACAGGGGGCCAGCTTGTTAAGGTAAGCCGGGGTGAGGTAACGCCAGGTGCCGGTTTTGGATCCCTGAGTTCCTTCCAAGGATAAGGACATCGGCGGGAAGACTGGTTTTTTCTTTATCGGCTTCTTCTTTTTCATTTTTCACTCCTGTTTTTTTGAGAAAACGCCAGGCGCATAGCGCTAAGCGCTTAGTCTATTCTAAGCGGAGGCCTGCTCGTAAGCCGCTTTCGCGGCCGCCACGTTGGCTTCGGTTTTGCCGGGAACGTATTCCTGGATTCCTTCGAGCACGGCCTTAAGGCCCACCAGCCCGGTAATCTTAGCCAGTGCTCCCAGGATAACCGTGTTTACCACGGGCGCCGTGGTCGAACCCAGCCCATTTTCCTGGGCGATCCGGTTGGCGTCCACCGTGGCCACGCGAAACTTGGATAAGGCCTGGAAAGCCAGCGCGGGCTTAGGCGTATTGATCAGAATCCATCCCCCTGCTTTCAGGCCAGCGGTGACATCGACCACATCGAGGATGGGCTCATCCAGAACGACTACATGGTCGGGCTCGTAGACCTGGGAGCGACGGGTGATCGTTTTTTTGTCGAAGCGGGTGAAGGCCATGACCGGCGCTCCGCGGCGTTCCGCTCCGAAAGCGGGGAAGGCCTGGGCATATTGGCCTTCTTTAAAGAGCGCCGCAGCTAAAATCTTGGAGGCGATGACCGCTCCCTGTCCGCCTCGTCCATGAAACCGTATCTCAATCATCTTCTATCTCCTTTGGATTTCTTCCCTGCCGGATCCCTTTCCGGACTGGCCTTGGGTCTTCGGCGTGAACCTTTCGTGATTATTTTATATTGGGAATGGATGCTTCTGTCAATGCTTTTTCTCAGGAGCCGTCCGACTCTTGCGAATCCTTTTCGCTGGCTGGAGTCATTGCTCCTGATGGCGGTTTTCGGGATTCTCGGCCACATCTTCGTCAAACTCGAGTGCGAGCCGGCGCCGCTGATCCTGGGCTTCGTCCTCGGGCCGATGGTGGAGGAAAACCTCCGGCGCGCGCTGCTCCTGTCGCGCGGCGACCCCGTCGTCTTTCTCACCAAGCCGATCAGCGCCGGATTTCTGATCGCCGCGGTCATCCTGCTGGGCATCGTCTTGGCGCCGGCCATCCGCCGGAAGCGCGAGGAGGTATTCGTGGAAGAATAGCAGGATGGGGTGAGTATCTATAGTAAACGACTTGAATTACCGTCATTTGAAAAGATCGGGCCGATACGCGGAGGGGTCTGGATACTCGACAAACTCCACGTAATTGC
>CAZIDC010000055.1:0-10760 GCA_964537885.1 uncultured Syntrophaceae bacterium
CCCGTCGAGGGAACCTCCTGCCTTTTCCAAACTGCCTATGAGGTGGAAGTCCATCCCCTCAAAATATTAGATGCCTCTTTTGTTCAGCCTTCCGGCCGCTCTCCGGCCATCAAGCTCCTCTTAGAGCTCAGCGGTATGAAATTATCGGACTGGCAACCTCAGACCCTGCGCTTCTTTCTCGCGGGGGATTATCCCGCGGCTTCGGACCTTTATTTCCTTTTACGCCATCACCTGAAACAAGTTGTCCTAAAGCCCCTGGAAAAAGGGAATACCGCTGTCCTTCCCCCGGATTGTTTAAAGCCGGTTGGCTTTTCTCAGAAGGAAGGACTGATCCCGTACCCCTCCCACTCCTTTCCCGCTTACCGGGTTCTCCAGGAGTATTTCATTTCTCCCGAAAAATTTCTTTTCCTCGACCTAGTGGGATGGGAACGCTGGCGGGAGGGGGGAGAAGGATCCAAGTTTGAGGTCCATTTCGAACTTGGGGATATTCCTTTTCAACCCCCCCGGATCAGGAAGGAAAATTTTGTCCTCTTTGTAACGCCGGCCATCAATATTTTTCCCCACGAGGCCGATCCGATCCTTCTCGATCACCAAAAGACCCAATACTTAGTCCGCCCTTCCGGGGCCAACTCCCTCCATTATCAGGTATATTCGGTGGAAAAGGTGGTCGGATTTGTCCAGGGAACCGCCGCCGAGAGAATTTACGCTCCTTTTGAGCTTTTTAATCCCGACCCTCAAGCCACTCCCGCCTATCACCTGACCGTCAGGCAATCCTCCTTGAGGGCGGGGCTTGACGTTTATCTTGCGGTGGCTTATCCACCCGGAGCCGGCCTTCCGATAGCTGAAACCCTTTCTATCCAGCTCCTGTGCACCAATGGTTCTTTGCCGGAAAGCCTCCGGGTGGGGGATATTTCTTTGCCAACCAGCAACTCCCCCGAATTTGTGGAATTTAGAAATATCCAGCCTCCGACGAACAGCCTCATCCCCCCTTTGGGAACAAATCTTTTATGGCGTCTTCTATCCCATCTCTCTTTGAACTACCTTTCCTTGGCCCGGATGGAAAACTTAAGGGCCTTGCTGGAACTTTACATTTTTCCGGAAGGACGCGACCGCGCCGTTACCCTGGCCAACAGGAAACGAATCAGCGGCATTGAAAATATTGAGGCCAGGCCTTCCAACCGCCTGGTTTCCGGCATCCTGATGCGAGGTCAGGAGATCCAGATTAAGCTCCGGCAGGACAATTTCGCCAGCCAGGGAGATCTGTTTCTTTTTGGGTGTATCCTGGATCACTTTTTAGGGAATTATGCTTCCATCAATGCTTTTACCAGACTCATCATCCAGGAGGTCATGAAGGGAGATCTTTATCAATGGCCGGCCAGGCTGGGGAATCATCCTTTAATCTGAAAGCCGATCTGCTAAAAAGAGGCCATTCGTTTTCCTTTTTCCAGGTGATGCGCCTTTTACGCCTCCTGGTCCAAGAAGCCGAGCGATCCCCGAAGGCGGAAACTTATGCCTTAGAAAACGTCAAAATCCGGCCCGAGCTTTCCTTGGCTTTCCCGGCCGCCGATGTCGCCAAAATTGAGGAAATATCCGGTGAAAAGCCCCATTTTCGGGTCATGGCCACTTTTCTCGGGCTTTACGGATCTTCCTCCCCTCTCCCCATCTTTTATACCGAAGACCTCATCGATGAAGCGGCTGATGACCGGTCGGCTACCAGAGACCTTATCGATATCATCCACCATCGTCTCTATCTCCTCCTTTTCCAATGTTGGACGAAATACCGCCAGTTCCTGCGGGTGGTCGAGGAGAAGAGCCCCCAAGATCTGGAAAAGCTCTTCTGCCTCATGGGCCTCGGGGAAAAAGAACTCCGAGAGAATCTCCCTGAAGCTTACTCTTTTCTCCGTTATATAGGTCTTTTCACCCAGTTTCCCCGATCTTCCGCCGGCCTTCAAGCCATGGCGGGGGACGCTCTCGAAGGCGCTCCGGTCGAAGTCATTCCCTGCCTCAAAAGAAAAGTAAAAATTCCCCCGGAGCAGAGGATGTATTTGGGAATCTCCGGTAATTCCCTCGGGGAGGATAGCTTCCTTGGAGAAGAAATCGAAGACCGGATGGGAAAAATTGCCCTGCAAATAGGGCCCTTAAGGAGGGAACAGTTTCATTCTCTTTTCCCGGGCAATGCCAAACATCAAAGGCTGGCCTTTTTAACCCGGCTTTATCTTACCGACCCCATCGAGTGCGACCTACGGCTGATTTTGGCGGAAAGGGAGGCAGAAACTGTTTGTCTGGGTATTCCTAAGTGGTCAAGGCTGGGCTGGGATACCTGGGTTTTTTCCGGCGATTCCATGGGAGAAGTGAAGGCTTCTTTTCCCCTCCAAAAAATATAAGAGGATAACGATAACATGATAACGGTTGATATCAAATCGCTGCTGAATCTTTTAAACCCCTGCTGTACCCGGACCCTGGAAGGAGCGGCCGGTCTTTGCGTTTCCCGCACCCATTACGAAGTCACGGTGGAGCATTTCTTCGCCAAACTTCTTGAGGAACCCCAGACCGATCTCCCCCTGATCCTGCGCCATTTTAATCTTGACCCGGGTAGAGTCAAAAAAGCGGTCGATCAGACCCTGGAAGAATTTCGGACGGGGAATGCCGCCAAGCCGGTTTTTTCTCCGCTGCTTCTGGAATGGTTCCAGGAGGCTTGGCTGAACGCATCGGTTGACCTTGGAGAAACCCGTATCCGCTCGGGAGCTCTTCTTTTAGCCTTCCTGGTTAGGTCGGCTCAATTGGCTACCGGCCGTTTTGTCGATCTCCTGCGCTCCATCGGCCGGGAGGCCCTTCTGGCCCAATTTTATAGCATCGTAAAAGGTTCGGCCGAAAATCTATCCCCTTCCGAAAAAACCACGCGGGAAGCCGGCGGTCCAGGAGACGGCACGGCCCTAACCCGTTTCTGCGTAGATTTTACCAAAAAAGCAGGGGCCGGAGAGATTGATCCGGTTTTTGGCCGCGATCAGGAAATCCGCCAGATGATCGACATCCTGGCCCGGAGGCGTAAAAATAACCCGATCGTGGTCGGGGAAGCGGGCGTGGGCAAGACGGCCGTGGTCGAGGGGCTGGCCCTCCGGGTAGTGGAAGGGGATGTGCCCGAGATTCTCGAGGGGGTTTCCATCCTGGGATTGGACATGGGTTTGCTCCAGGCCGGGGCCGGGGTCAAGGGAGAATTTGAAAACCGCCTGAAGTCCGTGATCAACGAGATCAAGGCTTCTCCCAAGCCGATCATCCTCTTTATTGACGAAGCCCACACGCTCATCGGGGCCGGGGGGCCATCCGGCGGGAGCGATGCGGCCAATCTTTTAAAACCCGCCCTGGCCAGGGGAGAGCTGCGGACCATTGCGGCCACGACCTGGTCGGAATATAAGAAATATTTTGAAAAAGATGCCGCCTTGGCCCGCCGCTTCCAGCTGGTAAAATTAGATGAACCGTCGGTGGATACGGCCGTTTTGATCCTTAGGGGGCTGAAGAATAAATATGAGGAGGCCCACAAGGTTGTCGTCCGGGACGATGCCATCGTGGCCGCCGCGGAACTTTCCAGCCGCTATATTTCCGGGCGGCAGTTGCCGGACAAAGCGGTCGACCTCCTTGACACCAGCGGGGCCCGGGTAAAAATCCTTCTTACGGCCAAACCGGATGTCCTGGAAGACCAAGAGCGCACGATCCAGGCCTTAGAGCGGGAGAAAAGGGCTTTGGAGCGGGATAAGCTGCATGGGATCGAGATCGATCCGCAGCGGCCCCAGGCCCTTGACAAGGAGCTGGCCCGATTAAAACAGCAGGTGGATCAGCTCAGAGAACGCTGGCTAAAAGAGCAGGAGCTGGCCCGCAAGGTGGTCAGCTTGAGAAAAGAGCTTTACGACCTGAAGATCCAGGGGGGTCCGGAAGAGAAGAGCGCCGAGCTTAAAGGTCAGATGGATCAGGCCGCCCGGGAGCTCGCGGCCCTCCAGGATGGAACCCCTCTGGTTCATAATGAAGTTGATCCCGATGTCGTGGCCAAAGTCGTCTCCGACTGGACGGGAATTCCTCTTGGGAAAGTGCTGCGGGACCAGGCCCAGAACATTGTGAACCTCGAAGAGAACCTGAATAAAAGGATCAAAGGGCAGGATGAGGCTCTGAAGGTCATCGGGCAGGTGATCAAGGCCGCCAAGGCCGGCCTGACCGACCCGCAACAGCCCCTTGGGATTTTTTTATTAGTGGGCCCGAGCGGGGTGGGCAAGACCGAGACCGGGCTGGCCATGGCGGATCTTCTCTTCGGCGGGGACCGCTTTTTAGTCACGATCAACATGAGTGAGTTCCAGGAAGGACACACGGTAAGCCGTTTGATCGGATCCCCGCCCGGGTATGTCGGTTATGGAGAGGGGGGGGTGCTGACCGAGGCAGTGCGGCAGCGGCCCTATTCCGTGGTCCTGATCGATGAAGTGGAAAAGGCTCACATCGATGTCATGAACCTTTTCTACCAGGTCTTTGACAAGGGCATGCTTTCCGATGGCGAGGGCCGGGTCATCGACTTTAAGAATACCGTTCTTTTCTTGACCAGTAATCTGGCTTCGGACGTGATCACCCAGCTCTGTTCCGAGGGAGGAAGGCAATCCCTGGAAACGGTGAGCAGCGCCATCCGGCCCATCCTAAGCAATCATTTCAAGCCCGCCTTATTGGCGCGGATGACCATCGTACCCTTCTACACCTTAGACCCGAAGTTCATGAAAGAGATCGTCGCCCTCAAGCTCGACAAACTGGCCGCAAGACTGGCGGAGAGCAACAAAATGAAACTGAGCTACTCTCCGGAAGTGGTGGACCAGATTGCGACCCGTTGCACCGAGGTCGAAACCGGGGCCCGAAACATTGACCACATCATGCGGGGAACCATTCTCCCCCAGATGTCCCGGGAAATTCTGGCCCGGATCAGTGAAGAGGCCTTGCCCTCCGAAGTATACCTGGCGATGGCCGAGGATGGTTCTTTTAAAATCAGTTTTGATTCCCCCGTAAAAAAACCGCAGGGGGAAAAGCCGAGGAAAAAGCTCCCCCGCGATTCCCGGGAGAAAGTGCGAAAATCGTGAAGAATGAGGCCCGTTCAATACCGTTCACGACTCACCGGCTTTAGGACAGCGCCATCCCGCAAAGGGTGGGGCCAACGGGCTTTTTACAAAGCCGTCAACCTTGGAGTGAAAAATGATCTGGGGTAAATCAGGGCAGGAAGCCAAGTTTTTATTCGAGATCTCCGGCACCAAAGCGGAGACGGCAGTCGTGGACTTCACGGCCAAAGAAAGGATCTCTTCTCCCTTTGAAGTAAACGTCTCTCTGGCCAGCGAGGAGGAGATCGAGTTCGATAATGTCGTGGGCAAAGAAGCGGTATTGACTATTCTGGGGGAGGAGGCCGACCGTTATCTCCATGGGATCATTAACTGGTTTAAACACACGGGGAGCAAGGGGCGTTTTTTCCTCTACCAGGCCCGGGTGGTCCCCTCCCTTTGGCTCCTTTCTTTGGAGCGGGATTGTCGTATTTTTCAGAAAAAGGATGTTCAGGAAATAGCCAAACAGGTTTTTAAAGATGCCGGAATTCCCAGCGACCGTTTCGCGTTCCGCTTGCAGAGTTCACCCCCGGTGCGGGAGTATTGCGTTCAGTATCGGGAGACGGACTTGAATTTCATTTCCCGGCTTCTCGAAGAGGAGGGATTTTTTTATTTTTTTGAGCACGCCAAGGACAAGCATCTTCTGGTTTTTGCGGATAGCCCGGTGGCTTACCTGCCGATTCCGGGGGAGGCGCAGGTAACCTATAATGTTTCGGGCGGAATGGTGCCGGGGGAGGAGTATGTCAACCGTTTGGCCGTTACGCGGGGGGTTTTTTCGGGGAAGATGACGCAGCGGGATTTTAATTTTGAGAAGCCGGCGCTTGATTTAACCGCGCAGGAGCAGGAGAAAACCTATCAGAAACTGGAAGTGTATGACTATCCCGGCGGGTATTTAGACCAGGGGAGGGGGAAAAAGCTCAGCCAGGTCCGCCTCCAGGAGATGACCACCTTTCAAGAGAAGGCGGAAGGGCAGAGTATTTGCCCGCGGTTTACACCTGGATTTACCTTTAAATTGACCGACCATGAGCGGGAAAATTTTAACCGTGAATATCTTCTGGTTGAGGTTTTGCATACCGGCACCCAGCCTCAGGTATTGGAAGAGCGGGCGGAGACCAAAGGGTCCCATTATGCCAATGACTTTCTGGCCATTCCGTCTGCGGTGAATTTCAGACCGGAGAGAAAAACCCCCCGGCCCGTTGTTGAGGGAATCCAGACCGCAATGGTAGTTGGACCCAAAGGCGAGGAGATTTACACCGACAAATACGGCCGGGTCAAGGTGCAGTTTCACTGGGACAGGGAAGGGAAGAAGGATGATAAATCTTCCTGCTGGATACGTGTAGCGAGCATCTTTGCCGGCGGACAGTATGGCGCCATCTTTACACCGAGGATCGGCCAGGAGGTCATTGTAGACTTTCTCGAAGGCGACCCGGATCAGCCTCTCATCACAGGCAGGGTTTACAATGCGGATCTGATGCCTCCTTACACCCTTCCCGACGAAAAGACAAAGAGCACGATCAAGACGAACAGCTCCACCGGAGGAGAGGGCTTCAATGAAATCCGCTTTGAAGACAACAAGGGCAAAGAGCAGCTCTTCATCCATGCGGAGAAAGATCTCGATATCCGTGTGAAGAGCGATCGCAGGGAGCTCGTCGGAAATGACCGTCATCTCATTGTCAAGCGGGATTTGAAGGAGAAGATCGAATTCGATAAGCATGTGATGGTTGAAAAGAGTGAGTTTCGGGAGGTCAAGAGCGATTACAACCTGAAAGTCGGCGGCAAGAGTGCGGTTGAGGTGACCGGCTCCTCCTCCCTTAAAGTTACGGGGAATATGATCGAGAGCTTCAATGCAAATCACAGCGAAAATGTGACAGGGACTTACCATTTAAAGGGAATGAATTTGAAATTGGAAGGGGCGACCGGTATCGAGCTCAAGGTAGGGGGTAGCAGTATTGTTCTCACTCCGGCGGCAATTTTTATCGCAGGAGGCCCTCTGGTCAATATCAATAGCGGCAGCGGCCCGCCGGTTGCACCAGCCTCTGCTGCCCTTGTGCCCCCGGCTGCTCCCTCCCCTCCAGATGCCGCTGCAGACGCATCTCCCGGAAAAGATGCAAGCAGTCAAGAAAAACGCCACAAAGAATCCACAGAAGAGGAGAACGAGAAGAAAAGTTGGGTTGAAATTGAATTAGTAGATGAGGAGAACAACCCCATCTCAGGAGAAAGATATAAGATTACACTGCCCGATGGCAAAACTGTTGCAGAGGGTACATTGGATGAAAATGGATTTGCCCGAGTGGATGGAATCGATCCAGGAACATGTAAGATTACCTTCCCTCGCTTAGATAAGGAGGCTTGGGAGAAAATCTGAGGGTGAGTGCCAGTAGTAATCCTGGAGGAGAAACGATCAGCTCTGGATCTCAAGGTCCAGCCGGAAAGAACTACGTGGTCAAACAGGGCGACTGTATGGAGAGCATTGCGTTCAAAAATGGACTTTTCTGGAAGACGATCTGGAACCATTCCAATAACCAGCAATTGCGATCTGTGCGGAAGAGTCCCAACGTTCTTTCCCCTGGAGACAAAGTTTTTGTCCCAGAAAAACGCATGAAAGAGGAATCTGGTGCCACAGAGCAAACGCATCGGTTCAAGAGAAAGGGCGTACCTTCAAAGCTTCAGATCCAGTTGTTTGATGAAGATGGCAAGCCAAGAGGCAATTTGAATTACTGCATTATTATTGATGGTAAGTTACATCGCGATAAAACGAGCTTGGACGGCTGGGTGCGCGTACCGATTGTCCCGAACGCCAAGAGGGGCAGACTGATCGTTCAGGAGAACAATAAGCAGGAAGTGTATGAACTGAATCTCGGCAATATTGACCCGATCGATCAGGTCGAAGGAATTCGGCAGCGACTGAAGAACCTCGGTTTCGACTGCGGTGGCGAAGGGAGAGAATTGGGGGAGCAGACAAAGGCCACTTTGAAAGAGTTTCAACATCAGTATCAGCTCCCCGAATCCGGCGAGCCCGATCAGGCCACGCAGGCAAAGCTTAAGCAAGTGTACGGCTGCTGAGGTCAAGATAATCGCTTCGGGGTGGCCCTTGTTGCCACGCTGGATAGGCCGGGAGCAAGGAGAACGCAGATGAGCATGTCATTCAAGCAGGACAGGCCCGAATCCTCCGACGCCGCATTGCCCTCGACGGACGTAGCGCGTTCCGAACCAAATACGCTGAAACCGGACCTGAAACTCGTCTTCGAGATGTATGTCTTGGATCATCAGAAAGCGCGTGTGGGAGCGAAGTATGAGTTAAAACCCTCTGGCCAAGTGATCAACAATGGCCTGAGCGGAAAAAACGAAATTGCTGTCGGAGTGCGGGGTAAATTCATGACTGAGCCCGCCCCTTGGCGCAAGTATCAATATGAGACCGTCGAGGTCAGCCAGTCACGAGTTCAGGTAATGAAGAAAAAAAGAGAAGATCGGATAACCGCTGCGGGGCCCTCTAGTGAACCGGTGTCGCCGGACAATCTTGCCTACCGCGAAGAGGCCTTCGTGACGGAGATCCAGTTCGTAAGTTACGACTTCTTCCGAGATGCAAGTCAATTCGAGCAAGCTTTGAAAGGCGAAAGGGCAGGGAAAGGTATGACTCCTGGCAACGAGCATGATCCAAGATATCGCCGTAACAGACTGCTCATTCTGTGGGATGATAACGAACAACGCGTGAAGAGATATATGCTGGATGGTGAAGAATTGGAAGTGCCTAAGAAATAGTGGGGCCATGGATCGACGTCCATGAGCTGAGAATCAACTGAGGAGCGCACACATGCCGGCATATTTGGCGCATTTCTGTATTTTAGATATGGCCTATGCCAAGGCGCGTTCAGAGTATCCTTTTCTTGCTCGACCGCCATTCTATATGTCGCGGTCGACGGTCACGTCGGGCGACCCGCTATCGCAATGGGCGTACCTCGGAGCCATGGGTCCTGATCTGGCCGGCAGTGAGGATGATACTGAGTGGTTGTTCGATGTCATTCACTGGAAGAAATCAAACCAGTTCGCGGCGAACTGGTTGCAGACGGTGGACGATCCGGGCCGCGGAGATACAATGCCGATGAACCTGGCCTTTATCTTCGGATTCTTGTCACACATGGCCGCCGACATCATTGTGCACCCGTACGTCAACACCTTTGCTGGCGTGTATGAGGCTCAATCCATTCCTTTGGCAAAAATGCGCACGGTAGGCATACCGATTGTTGACGGCCTGGGCTATGCCTTCATGCCAAAAGCTACTAGGGCCACGATGCACCGACTGGTCGAGGTTGAGCAGGATTCTTATGTCGCGAACAGATACTTCAAATCCACTGCGCTGTCGAAAGCCAAACGTTCATGGGGAGCATTCTGGGTCGAGGTCATAGGCAGTACCCACGAGTCAGAATTAAATAGCTTGGTGACTAACTATGTCAGCATTGCTAATGACACATACATCACTCCAACCGACAAGAAGGCCGTCGGTGTGGAAGGCCTGACCAAAGCCATCAAAACGCACTTCAAGGCCCTTGACTTGGCGTATGACTATGCATTGGGTCCTATTCCAGACAAGCCCGAGATGATCTTCGTACAGCATCCCAAGCGTGATCGGAGCTACGATGAATATCTTTGGGCTGCGGCCGATCTGACCACCAAATATTGGAAAGCCGCGCTCAGATTCTTCTACTCTCCCAAAGACGCAAACGATCGGAAGCGGTTCTACGAGGCAGTGTCGAACTTCAATCTGGATAACGGATTCGCGATACGCGTGCACAGCAACCCGACGCGTATCTTCATACGGCACGATCACAGTTGGAGCTTGTTACTTAAGAAACCAACACAGGCCTTTGATCCAGAAAACCCGCAGTGAGGGTTGCGATCAGGTCTCAACATTTGACAAATTACAAAGATTAAGCAGAACATATTTGTATCCTTGACAACGATAAGGATTTGGATTGGGGTCAAACCTTCGAATATCATTTTTGACTTTGATGTTTAAAGATAAAGGAGAATCACTATGTTTCCTGCGGCAAGAGTAACGGATCCGATCACGCACGACAATAATGTGCCAAGCGGGATTATTAGTGGGCCAGGAGTTCCAACCGTTCTGATCGAATTTCTTCCTGCTGCCGTAATGGGGAATCAGGTGGCATGTACAGGTGTGATTTCAGGAGGAATCGCTCATCCACCGATGCCACCTTTACCCAATCCTCCGATTATTTTAGGTTGTCCCACTGTTATGATCGGCGGTATGCCTGCGGCACGCTGGATTGTGAGTATCACCGCCTGCGGCGCCTTTTTAGGGCTATTACCTCTCATGGCAACCCGTACGGTGTTTATCGGGGATATCGGAGGGGCTGGAGGTGGAGGCGGCGGCGGCGGTGCGGCTGGAGCAGGTCCTGGGGGACCACCAGCACAAGTGATTAATGCATATAAGAGGGGTACCTCAGCCTCGGTTGGGCCAGTACCGCCAGAGCATACCGGTCCTTTACAGTCCGAGGAAAAAGAGAAAGAAAAGACCTGGATCGGCCTCATTCTTAAAGACTTCAAAGGCCAGCCGATGCCTAATCAAGATTTTCAGATTACCCTTGATAAAGGCCAGGTCCTTAAAGGCCATACTGATGAAAAAGG
>CAZIDC010000056.1:0-10738 GCA_964537885.1 uncultured Syntrophaceae bacterium
TGGTGCCTGGGACCGGAATCGAACCGGTACGGTGCTAAGCACCGAGGGATTTTAAGTCCCTTGCGTCTACCAATTCCGCCACCCAGGCACGGCCAACGGCGTGTCCTTATTATATTGTTCCTATGTTTTTTTTCAAGCCATTTTTAAGAATTTTTTTTCCTTGGAAAAAAGGCGATCCTTTGGTATTTTAGTCATAGGAGAAGATTTTTGGAAAACGAACGCCCGACGGAAATACCCAACGAGGGAATAACTCCGCAACCGGAAGAACAAAAAAATTCTTCCCCCGACCCACCGTCTCCACCCGAGGAGCCCATTATTCTGAACAAGCTTTTTCCCAAAGTAGAGAAGGATCTCGACGCCCTTTTTCCCGACCCCGGCATGAAAAAACTCCTTAAGAACATAGTCAAAACTCGCCAGAAAAACGAACGCTTTTTGAAGAGAATCAATTGGCCGGAAATCCCGCCTGAAGAAGACTGATTGAATAGCCCTAAAAATAAAAAAGGATGGTATTTCTTAGACCCATCCTTATAAAATGGAGGCGGCACCCGGATTTGAACCGGGGAATCGCGGTTTTGCAGACCGCTGCCTTACCACTTGGCTATGCCGCCCTTAATTTTAATAAGACACAGATTTACGCAGATAACCGCCGAAACAACAAAGACGCTCTGCGCATAGCGCTAAGCGACTTTCCTTGTACATCCGTGTCCGCAAAAGAATTTCTTATACAATAAAATTGGAGCGGGAAACGGGATTTGAACCCGCGACTTCAACCTTGGCAAGGTTGCACTCTACCGCTGAGTTATTCCCGCTTGATCTTTTTTAAATTTAAAGATATTTTAGAAAACGGCCCCTCCTTTGTCAAGAATAAAACAGACCAAACCTGGCTATAGGTCATGGGCAATTGGCTATGGGCGGTGGTAAATCAACAAATTGTCACCTTACGCCTGGGGCCTTTAGCCTTGCGCCTTGTTTCTTTAACCCCTTTACATTGGCCTATCGCCCATCGCCTATTGCCTATCGCCTTTTTTGGGGTGCCCCCGGTAGAACTTAACGAAATAGTCCCATCCAGACCAGAGAGTAATGCCAAGGGCTACCCAGAGCAGCAGCATGCCGAGGAGATGGAAATTAATCCCGAAATATTCATAATGCAGCATTAAACCGATTATGGAGACGGTCTGAAAAACCATCTTGGCTTTTCCCCAGTTGCTGGCGGGAATGACCATTCCCTGCAGGGTTGCGATCCCTCTCAAGCCCGTGACGGCGATTTCCCGCCCAACGATCAGAACAACCATCCACGCTGGTATTCGACCCAGAGGGATGAGCATGATCAAGGCCGAATTGATCAGAAGCTTGTCCGCCATCGGGTCCAGCAATTTCCCGATCGCGCTCTCCACCTTTTGCTGACGGGCAATGTATCCGTCCAGGATGTCGGTCAGGGAAGCGATGCTGAATAAAAGGGCGGCCAGGAAACTTGCCAGCGGCGTCGGGGAGAACAGGAACGCCACCACAAAGGGGATGGAGATTATCCGAAAAAAGGATAATAGATTAGGAAGATTCTTCATGATCGCCCGATTTTGCGCTTTGGCAACGACCTTGAAGGCGCTTTCCATGATTCCCAAAGATGATCTTCAATCGGTAGAATGCGCAGATGGATCGGGTAGTGGAGGCTCGGCACTGTATTCCTGAAAATAACGCCTTACCCGCTGGATAAATGTCCGTGTTTCCTGAAAGGGAGGAATGCCGTTATACCGATAAACGGCCTTCTCTCCGGCGTTGTAAGCCGCCAAGGCTAAGTATAAATTCCCCTTGAATAGATTGATCAGATAACGCAGGTAGCGGACCCCGCCTTCGACATTTTCTTCGGGATGAAAAGAATCATTTACCTGAAGGGCATAAGCCGTCTCGGGCATGAGCTGCATCAGCCCTCTCGCGCCCACTCGGGAGACGGCCAAATGATTAAAATTTGACTCCGCCTTGATGATGGCCTTTATTAAAGCATAATCCAGGCCGTACTTCTTTGCCTTTTCCATGATCATTAGATCATATTTCTCAAAATTCGGCCCGAGATGAAACTGGACCCGTTTTTCCTTTAGAATCAGCTTGTACTTCGCGTCCGTGGGCACATTGGTGAAGTGAGCCACCCCCTTTTCATCCACATATTTATAAATGTCCGCCAGAACGGGAACGGCCAAAGCCAAATTCATGATCAAAACAAGGGGAAAAATAAAAAAGATAATGTTCTTGCGGATGATCTTCAATAACCGCATTCCTTTTCGGCCTCCTTGAACTTCCACCCTCTGCTTCCTATCATAATGATTTTATCAGAATAACTTATCGGCTTTGATTATGCAATAAATAAATCAAAATCAAAAGTTTAATGAATGGGCAGACGGGTGGCTCAGAGAAGAAGGATCCGGGAATGGTTTTGACCCCTCAGGTTTTGGGCAGGACATTCGAGGCCTGGTATTTCTTGTAACATTCTTCACTGCAGAAAAAAAGCTTTTCTCCCCGAAGGGAGACGCTGTAAGCCTGGCTCTTGGCGATATAACAATGACAAACGGGGTCCTGGACCATCTCTTCGGCCGCCTCCTTGAACTTGGTGTTTTCCCTCTTCGGGGGGAAAAGGGCCCGTTTGACCGCCCAGTAAATCACCCCCAGGATGATCAGGTAGAAAATGAGACGAGACATGGCTTCTGTCCTGCTTCTAAAAGAGGAATAACTTTTTCCCCTTCCCCCAAATCCCCAAGGAGTTGAGAGACGGTTTTCCCAAGCAGAGGATGTTCGAGGTAGGGAGCGATGTCTTTAAGGGGGACGAGGACAAACCTCCGCTCGTGGAGGCGTGGGTGGGGAATTTGCAAACCGGGCTCGTCTAAAACTTGATCGCCATAAAAAAGAATATCCAGATCGATGATCCGCGGCCCCCAGCGCTTCCCCCTCTCCCTTCCCATCTTTTTCTCCGTCGCCAGAAGAAAATCCATCAGCTCCCGAGGGTTAAGTTCCGTCCCCAAGGCGATTACTCCATTGACGAACCAATCTTGATCTTTTTTCCCGACCGGCTCGGTCTTATAAAAAGGGGAACACCCGACCATCCGATTCCTTCGATCGGAAGTGATGGCCTGGATGGCCCGGTGGCAATTGTCCAAGGCATCCCCCAGGTTTGATCCCACGCCGATATAAGCCAGCATAAAACCCGTCAGGCGCAAGGCGCAAGGCGTAAGGGGTAAATTACCCATAATGGATTCATGAGCCAAAAACCTTCTTTATCCGCTCCATGGCTTCCCCCAGCCGCCGATCCGGGACCGTAAGGGAGATGCGGATAAATCCTTCTCCATGCCGGCCGTAAGCTGTGCCAGCCGCCACGACCACCGCCGCCTTTTCGAAGAGAGCGGTGGTAAAATCTATGGAGGTCATTCCTCCGGGCACTGGAATCCAGAGGTAGAAAGTTCCTTTCTGGGGCGTGAAGGGAAGCCCGATTTGGGCAAAGGTCTCCATCACTAACTTCCGGCGGCGTCCATAGATCGCCAGCATTTTCCAAATATTGTCATCTTCCTGCCGCAGGGCGGTAATGGCCGCATACTGGATGGCGTTAAAGATCCCGGAATCCGTGTTCTCTTTCACCTTGCACAGGGCGGCAAGGATTTCCCGGTTGCCCATGGCCATGCCGATGCGCCAGCCGGTCATGTTGTAAGGTTTGGAAAGAGAGTTGAGCTCGACGCCCACGTCCTTGGCTCCGGGTACGGATAGAAAACTTAAACGTTCCTGGCCCTCGAACAGAATCTCACTGTAAGGATTGTCGTGACAAATGGCGATGTCGTGGGCTTTGGCAAATTCTACCGCTTTGCTGAAAAAAACCCTGGTGGCGCAGGCTCCCGTGGGATTATTGGGATAATTAAGAAACATGGCTTTGGCCCGCTTGAGGATCTCCGGCGGCACATGGTCGAAATCCGGGAAATAATTATTCTCGGCCAGCATGGGCATGGCGTAGGGTTCGGCGCTGGCCATATATATAGATGCCCGGTAGGCCGGGTATCCCGGGTCGGTCATCAACACGACGTCTCCCGGGTTGACCACCCCGAGGATGAAATGGTGGCAGCCTTCTTTGGAGCCAATTAAACCTAAAACTTCCCCCTCGGGGTTCAGCTCTACTCCATATCTGTTGGCATACCACCGGGCCACCTCCTGGCGAAAACCCAGCATGCCTTTCTCTTCGTCGATCGGGTACTGGTGGTTGATGGGAATCTGGGCTTGGCGGCAGAGCTCGTCAATCACGCTTTGGGGCGTTGGGTCGACTGGGTCGCCAACCCCCAGGTTAATGACATCCACGCCCGCGGCCCGGGCTTTGTTGATTTTGTTTCTCAGAGTGACAAAGAGATAAGGGGGTATTTTCTTCAACCGGTCGGCAACCTGCACATTTTCCTCCTGCCCGCAAAAAATCGTTTTAAACTTTTCTAACACAACTTAGCGAGGCTGGCAAGGGGTCGGAAAGCCATTAACTCATTCTCAGGAGTTCCTTAACCTTACCCACTGCTGACGCAGCATCCGCGGAATACCCATCCGCCCCGATCTGCCGGGCAAACTCAGCAGTCACCGGCGCTCCCCCGATAATGGTCTTTATCCCCAACCCCTCAGCTTTGATCATGGCGATCGCTGATTTCATTTGCATCATCGTCGTGGTCAGCAGGGCCGACATGCCGATCACCTTGGCCCCCTGCTCTTTGGCCGCCCGGATAAACTGCTCGGGCGACGCGTCGATGCCGATGTCCACCACCTCAAAGCCTCCCCCTTCGAGCATCATCCCCACCAGGTTCTTCCCGATGTCGTGAAGGTCCCCTTTCACCGTTCCCAGGACAATCTTGGCGGCGGCGGATGCGGTGGATTTGGCGAGAATCGGCTTCAATACCGCCAACCCGGAATGCATGGCCCGAGCGGCGATCAACACTTCCGGGATGTAAATCTCGTTGTTTTTAAATTTGACCCCAATCTGATCCATGCCCTTGATCAACCCTTCCTTCAAAATGCTCTCGGGCGAATCCCCGTTATCGAGGGCTTTCTGGGTCAAATTCTTAATTTCATCCATCTTTCCTTCTGCTAAAGCCTTGTAAAACTTCTCCTGATCAACCATTTTCCCCTCCTTAATATATTTCTTCTTTTCCTTACTTGCCTTTCGCGCTTTTCTCACCATTCTTACATTTTTTTACATTTTCATCGGCAATTTTCCCCATTCCTGGACCATCTCGGTGATCCTGAACAACCTCTCGAATTTGGCGTCCGGTGGCGTCGTATCGCTCACTCCTAAAATAAATCGATCCCCGGGCGCAATCTCGTTAAAAAGGTTTTTCATAAACTTTTCAAATTGCTCCTCTGGCATGCTCTCCTCCAAAAGAGCCACCGAAGGGATCCCCCCGAAGATGGTCACTTTTCCCTTAAAGGCTTGCTTCACCTCGGAGATGGTCACCTTGGTCATGGGCTGGGGGCAGATAGCTTCAGCAATGTCTATACCGCTCTCGGCGAGCAGGTCCAACAGCCCCCGGTTTTCCCCGTCGCAGTGGCAAATCAGAAGCTTGCCCCGGGCATGCAGCCTGCCAGCAAGTTTTTGCAGGTAAGGCATAATATGATCGCGAAAGAACGGAGGATAAGTGATCATCTCGTCGAAATTGCTTCCATGGAAAACCACTTCGGCCGGGGAATCGACGAGGATGCGAAAGAGTTTATCGTAAAAAGGCTCCATATCCTCGCTGAGCTGGCGCATCTCCCGGGGGTGATCATACATCTCGAGATAAAATTGAGTCGCATCCAGGAAATCTCTCATGATTTGCTGCATGGGGCCGGCCGCAGCCATGCCCCGCGCGGCGGCGAATCCTTTATCTCCAACTTGCCTTTGAAAATTAAGATAATTTTCATAATCGGGGATGACCTTCATATTCTTAAAAATATAGCCCACGATTTTATAATCCTCAGGTTTCTTGATGACATGCTCCGTGATCCAGCTGATGGAGACACCCGCCCGCTTCATCTCTTCCGTATAAGTGATTTTACAGGAGACCGAGCCGATGGGCGTATGATAATTCACCGAGGTCGTGTTCCCTTCTTTCCTGGCCTCCCGTTCCACTCCCCCAAGTTCAGCCCGATAGGGCATCCCCTTCATCCGGAAGATACCCAGCCCCCGGTCAATGTTATCCTCCGGTGATCGGGCGTCTAAATAGTCGGGGATAATTTTATGATAACCTCCACCGATATCATCCGCAATTTTATCGAGGGTCACTCCTTGTCGATATTTAGCCGGCAGAGTGCCCCGCAAGGAGTTGGCATTATACCAGAGGTCAATCCTCGGCGCCCAGGGGAGTCGATCGGCCCGCTCCCCCCGGCCAGCCATCAGCATGCGTTCCTTTTCCGTCATTGCGCTGTTTCCTCTTTTTTATGAATTCGCGTCATAATGTTTTGCGTCCCTCCCCGGCCCTTTCTTTAGAGCCTCCCCGACCGGAGGATGGAGATCAATAACGCCATGCCAAAAATTCCCGCAATGGTGAAACCCAAAAGCCCCAGAATGGGAAAACCAAAAAGGAAGGGCCCGATATCGGTCCGAAGGATGAGGGATGATCCGATAATCAATGAGGAGATGATGAGGGCAAAAGCAACCCGGTTGGAGGACCGATCCAGGTGATAGGCAAAGTTCTCGAGCCCCTGATGTTCAAAACCGATTTTCACCCTTCCCTGTTTAACCTGGCGGAGGATGTCGCTCATCTCTCCGGGAATTTCTTTGAGCAGCTGGATCAGGTCGCCGCCGGAATCGAGGAATTCGCCGATTATCCGCTTTGGATTCAGGCGCTCCAGTTTGATTTGTTGAATAAAAGGGGCGGCCTTTTCAACCATTTCAAAGTCCGGATCCAACAGGACGCCGAGCCCTTCGGCCGCGGCCATCGCTTTGATCATCAGAAAGATATCGGGGGGAATGCGCAGCCGGTGGCGGGTGATTAATCCGAGAAGTTCCGCCAGCAGGCTGGCAATCCGCAGTTCCTTTAAGGATTTATGGAGATGCGCCCCCATGAAGTTGGCGATTTCTTTTTCCAGGGCCCGGCGGTCCGGTTCTTTATCCCACTCGACGATTCTGAGCAAAGCCTTGGCGATCTTCGACTCATCCCGGCGAAAATAGCCGAAGACAATGTCCGCAAAATCTTCTCGGGCCTGCCGGTCGACACTGCCCATCATTCCGAAATCGAGGTAACAGACCACGTTTCCCGGAAGGATAAAAACATTTCCCGGGTGCGGGTCCGCATGGAAAAACCCGAATTCAAACACCTGTCCGAGGATCAAATCGGCCCCGCGGGAGGCGATGAGCTTTCGGTCCATCCCTTGTTTGTCGAGGGCGGCGATTTCCGAGGCTTTGATCCCCTGAACATATTCCATGGTCAAAACCCGGTCGGTCGATAACTCTCGATAGATGCGGGGAATCAAAACGGTCTGGTTGCCCGCAAACTGCCGGGCAAACCTCTCAGCGTGGTCGGCTTCGATGGAATAATCGATTTCTTTTCCCAGGGTATGGGCAAACTCCTCAACGATCCGAGTGGGACGCTGCCACCCCCACTCCTCTATGTGCCGTTCGACCAAGGTTGCCAGGTGAAAGAGGATTTCCAGGTCTACTTCGATCATTCTCCTAATACCGGGCCGCTGCACCTTCACCACGACTTCTTCCCCGCTTTGGAGGCGGGCCCGGTGAACCTGGCCGATGGAGGCTGCCGCCAGAGGGGTTTCAGCAAACTGCTGAAACTTCTCCGCGAGAGGGGCCCGCAGCTCCTTTTCGACAATCTCTCTGACCTGGGGAAACGGGAAGGGGGAAACCTGGTCCTGCAGCTTTGCCAGCTCCTTCACCAGTTCGACCGGGATCAGGTCAGGGCGGGTGGAAAGAATCTGGGCCAGCTTTACAAACGTCGGGCCGAGTTCTTCCACGGCCATCCGGATTCGTTCCTCCCGGGTCAACCTTTCGACCTTTTCCCGGCGACTCCGGGAGAATACCTGCAGGCCGATTTCGAGAAACTGCCCCACGTTGAGCCGGTCCACCACGCCGCCAAAACCGTATTTAATCAAAACGGTCAGGATTTGGCGATACCGCTTGATGTGCCGGTAGGTGCGGGAAACAAGAGTAATCTGCCGGATACGCAACGGTTATTCCCTTTTTTCGGCCCCCTTTTCCAACTGCTCGATCCTTGCTTTCAGCTCCTCGACCTCTTTTCTTGTGGGGATGTTAAGCTTTTGCAAAGTGTCGTTTATCATTTTATCGATCCTCTCTCCCAGCTCTTTCCTGGCTTTCGCCGATTTCTCCTTAAGCTCCCGCAGCAGTTCTTTCCCCTGCTTCTCGGTAAGGTCACCTTTATTGACAATCTCCTTCACGGCTTCTTCGATCTTTTCGGCAGTCAAGGACGCCAGCCCAGCCCCGATAAAAATCGCCTTTTTGATAAAATCGAACATAACCCACCCCCTTCAGGAAAAATATAAATTACATGAGCCTCCAAAAAAAAAGGCATAACCCTATTTAATACGATTATGCCTTTTTTCCTGGCCTGAAGTAAATTACTTTTTTCGTATCAATTTAGCATTTTGAAAAGGCATTCCCGGAAATCCCTCCCGACCTCCCTTTTCCAAAGGGAGGAAAACTTTTCTCAATGTCTTCGATAAAAGATTCCACTTTTTCCCCCTTTGGAAAAGGGGGATGAAGGGGGATTTGACCGCTTTTCAAAAGGCTAAAGTGTTACCTTTTTTCACTCTTTCAACTTCACAACCGTATTGGCCATAACTTCTAATACCTCCAGGACGATGCAGGAGTCCAGGTCGCCTTTCCCCTGGGATTTAACCGCCCGGAGCATCTCGCGGGAGATGCTGGTCGCCGGCAGAGAGACGCCGCATTCTTCGGCCAATTTCAAGGCCGTGGAAAGGTCCTTATACATGTTGTTGGCCGAGAAATGCGGCGAAAATTCTCGCCGGATCATTCTCGGCCCCCGGGTTTCCATCGCTCCGGTTCGGGCCCCGCCCACCGACGTAATCTCCACGAGCTTTTGCGGGTCAATCCCGGCTTTGGTTGCGAGGACCAGCGCTTCGGCAACCGCTTCGATGGCCACGCCCATAATGAGGTTGTTGAGCAATTTGAGCGTAGACCCCAGCCCGTTTGGCCCCACATAAACAATCTTGGCCGCCAGTTTCTCGAGGATGGGCAGGCAGGCTTCAAAGGTTTCTTTGCGGCCGCCCACCATGATTCCCAGCTTGCCTTCGGCGGCCGGTTTGGTCGCGCCGGTGACCGGAGCGTCCAACATCGAGACTCCCTTGGCGCTCGCCCGTTCGGCAATGGACCTGGACATCTCGGGAGCAATGCTGCTCATATCGATCAGGATCAAGCCCGGGTGGGCGCCTTCCAGAATTCCCCCTGGTCCGCAGGAAACCTCCTCCGCTGCTGCCGAGTCGGTGACCATCGTAATAACGACAGCGGAGGCCTGGGCCACGGCTTTGGGAAAGTCCCCCCAGGATGCGCCGGCAGCCAGTAGCCCTTTGGCCTTCTCCGGTGTTCTGTTCCAGACCGTCAAGGGATAACCGGCTTCCAGAAGACGCCGCGACATGGGTTGTCCCATCAAGCCGAGCCCGATAAAACCAATCCGCTGCATAATTCCTCCGTTCTGGAGTATCAGGGTCCGGGTGAGCGCCACGGGCATTCACCCGGACACCATTTTATTGAACCTTGCCGATGTTTTTTACCGCCTTGGCTAACATCGCGGCGTCCTTATCCCAGAATTTTTGGAATTCGGGGGCATCCATGTAGGAAATGGGGGTGTCCATTTTAGCCATAGCCGATTTGAATTCCGGGGAATTTACCGCTTTGCGGGTCGCTTCCCGCAACTTCTTGATCACTGCCGGGGGGGTTGCTTGGGGAGCAAAGAGACCGGACCAGATGTAAAATTCGGCGTCATATCCCAATTCTTTCAACGTGGGTACATCGGGTAAGGCCGCCAATCTCTTCTCTCCCCAGCCGGCCAGAACCCGCAGGGTTCCGGCTTTGATATGGGGGATGGAAACATTGGGTCCTCCGGACAAACTATCTACATGACCACCCAGGAGAGCCGTCAGGGCTGGCCCTCCACCGGCTGTGGGAATGTGCCGCAATTTGATTCCGGCTGAGTGAGCAAACATTTCCATGGCTACATGCATCGTTCCGTAGACCCCGGATGAGCTGTATTTAATTTCGTTCGGCCGGCGCTTGGCATCGGCAACAAAGTCGGCTACTGTCTTCCAGGGAGACGTGCTCTTGATCACGAAAATGGTGGGGTCGGCAGACAGCAGGGCGATGGGAGCGAAATCCTCACATTTGTAAGTCTGCGGCCGGCCGAAGAGTTTGTCCACTTCCGGCATGACGGAAATGCTCGAAAGGGCGCAGAGCAGCGTGTATCCATCCGGTTTGCTCACCGCCGCGGCCTGCATGCCCACGGCCCCGCCCGCGCCACTTTTATTAACAACGACCATCGGTTGTTTGAGAATCTTTTCCATTGCCGCAGCTAAGGGCCGGGCGACAAGATCAGCTACCCCGCCGGGGGGAAAGGGAATGATGACCTGCACCGGCCGCGTGGGATAAGCCTCTTGCGCGGCTCCCATCCCCGGGATCATCCCCGCAATCATAACCGTTACCACCCAGAAAACGATTTTCCTGCTGAGTTTCATATCCTTCTCCTCCTTTTTTTATTTTTCTCCTACTCCTAATTTT